>JBARXI010000760.1:0-2168 GCA_049647275.1 Microcoleaceae cyanobacterium | reverse complement strand
GTCTTAATAGTTAATCCATTGTTAGTAATTATGTTCCAGTCATCAGTTGGTTCATAGTCAGAGGTAAATCCAGCAGGCAAATCATTGGAGGTATTGTCTGCAAAGGGAACTTTACGAGTTCGGTCTTTGTAGTAAGTTTCTAGCACATCTATTAGAACTTCCCTACTACCGACTCCATTTGCCCTATCTATATAATCTGTGATTACTCCCTCTGGCAAACCAGTGCAGGTATTACAATTTTCATCAGGAACAGGACGTGGATCTGGTGCTGTCCATCCTGCATTAGTATCATGCTGCTCCATTGCAGCATCTACCATATTACCTATGCGTGCGTTATAGGCTCTAATATTATTCGCTACATTTGCACCGCCAGTTTGTGTCGTTGTTTTATTTGTGCCGTTAATCCCTTCCCCTGGTTGATCTATACCCGCAGGATCGTTTCCTTCTCTAAACCTGTGTACTTCTGCTGCTCTGGAATCATCATCATCATCAAATCGCAAATCACCTGTAGCAACATGACCACCTACTAGAATTTTACTTTTATCAGCTTCGTAGAAACAAGACCGGCGATCGCTAACTTGATAAAATACAACTGGACCAGAAAAACCAGACCTTGGCATTAAATTACCATTGGTAACTATTCGACCATTTACCCTGAAGTTAGAAACATTACTCAGTTCTAGATCGTCCTCAAACCAAACTGCATTATTATTAGCAGGAGTTCTTTCTCTGTCTTGCTGATATTCTAAAGCCGAAAAACCAGTCGCACCTGCTTCATAGTTATCTCCGAGATCTTTAGCTTGGTTTAAAGTAATTGGTACTGTGGCAGTATAAATAAAGAAGCTTTTCTTCAACTCTCCATCTGACTTAAACCAATCAGAATCTCCTACAATACTGGAGCTAGTACCTTTTGCTGCTTGACAAACTTCATTAGTCTCACTACCTGCAGGTAGCATTGGTGGTGTTCTAGCTTCTAATGGGTTTCTACTACGGTTAAACTCTCCTAAATTATTTCCCTCTTCATAACGACTTGGATTACGGAATAATATACTGTATATGCTGTAGCTATCGTATTTAGAATCATTATCTGTATCTACCGGAAACATCCAAGCAGTTCGAGTTTCCTCATCATCTTCTAGTTCTAATGTGTCATTTTCTTCTTCTTCCAGAATATCCCCGCTTCCGTCTACATCAAAAGCTATTGTGAGACGCCTCTCATCTCCAAAATTGTAGAAGTTATTTTCTAGAAGACTATAAAGGAATGTGTCTTTTGGAGTTGCTTGAAACTTAGTCTCAAAGAGTCGGTCTAATTTAGCACTCGCCCTATCTAGTGCTGGTGCTGCTGCTGCTAGGGTTGCTTGGTTTACTTTACTTACCCTGGCAGTTTCCAGTCGATTAAATGAGCGTAGTGTAATTGCAATACTCAGTAGAACTACTACTAGCAATACCATGGTTACAGTAGGCAACACAAATCCTGCCCTGGATAATTCTGGGCGATTTCTTCGTGCCATTAGTCTAAGTAGGGAGTCCTTCGACCGTCTAATCGCTATCCTGAGAAACCTACTTAGGGATGTAAAAATGTATTTGAAAATATTAACTGCCTTGCGTTTGGACATGATGCCTTCCCAATTTTCCCTAGAATTTAGTTTAGAAATTCAGATTTTATATAATAGAGGAGCTAAAACCCCTCGCAACTCATACTCTGTCTATAATTTATGAATGCTTTGCAGTTATTGTTTTTCCATAACTTCTGTATCAGTTGATTATTCAAAAAAGTCTCGCAGACCAGCTTATACCGTTTCACTAAAGTCAGAACTCATAAGTCAGAAGTCACCAAGTAATATTTGAGCGACTTGAAACCTAAGTTTTACAGTAATTTTAGCTTATTATTTCACTTCATCAGTTACCAACTATTTGTGACATTTTTTAAGTGAATTGGTATTAATAGAATTTGACACTCCACGGGTTAAAACCGCGTGGATTCTGTTCGCGTCAGCGTTGCGGAGCAACGGTTGTAAAAACAGGGGATAAATCTACCTGTTTTTACTTCTCATCAGTTGAGGGACTGTCATTGACCCCTACCTGAAAATCATCCATATCCATTACAGATACAGCTTTCTTAAGATTTACAGGACATGATTTACCAAGCCATTGACCAATGTTTTGAG
>JBARXI010000759.1:0-2223 GCA_049647275.1 Microcoleaceae cyanobacterium | reverse complement strand
CTGAATTTGACCGTTGCGATACTGCTCCATCCGTTCTGGCGTCACCCACTTAGCGAAAAATTTTGCATCTGAGAGAGACTGCTCCCCTCCAGCAACTGACTCAGCAACGACAGTATAAGAAGATTCGGGATGGAATTGGTAAACCACCGTCCGATGGCACTGCAACAACAAGCGAATCTCTCCTACTGCTGTATTAAGAATATCCTGCAAATCCAGCGACGACCGAATATGATCGGTTACCGTCATCAATACTTTTTCTCGGTCTACCTTCCTTTCTAATTCAGCAGTGTAACTTTCCAGCAGTTTAGTCCGCTCTGCCTCTAGACACACCACTCGTTTCTCCAAAATATCGGTCAATTGGTTTATTTGAGCCAAACTCTCGTAAGTCACTAGGCCAACTAAGCATTCGCGATCGTCTACAATTGGCAGGTGGCGAATCTGATGTTGCTGAAGCAGATTAATTGCAGAAAACAAACTCGTCAAGGCAGACTCACGCATGGTAACAACATCTACAGTCATCACCTGAGAAATGAGCAACTCATTCAGGGGTTGCTGCTGACAACTCAAACGCACTACATCCCGCTCGGTCAAAATTCCCACGAACTGATGGTTTTCTACTACCAACACACAGCTTAATTCTACCTGTTGAGTACGATCATTTTTTTGCCCGTCTGCTGTTTTGACAGAATTGGGAAGCGAGGTCTGGTTACTCATTAGAGTAATGGCATCGCTTACGGTTGTATCCGGGGAAACCACCAACAGATTCCGAATTATTGCCAACTTTAAGTCTAACTGGGTATTCATCATATTGCGAAGGGAAACTTGCTCGACACAACTGCGGAGTTTTGCCGCCGTAATATCTCCTTTGACCAGATAGTCTGCAGCTCCCAATTTCATCGCCCCCACTGCCACCCGTTCGTCTCCTACTCCAGTCAGCACAATTACGGGTAATTTATCGCTGGGATAGTTATCAGCAATTGTTTCTAAGAATTCTAATCCATTTCCATCAGGCAAACTCACATCCACCAGAGCCACATTAGGTCGCTCCGACTCCCAGAGTTCGATTCCTTCTTCTAAAGTTTCGGCTTCTATGGTACGATAGTTACGATTTACATCCGAGTGGAGATAGCGAATGTAGGTAGCGCGGTCTGTATCAGAGTCTTCGATGATTAAAACGGTTATTGTAGACATTGAGGGTTGGACTGTACTAGCATTCCCTTGACCTTGGAATATTTTGTCTGGAGTTAAGTTGGACATAATTAGGTGGAATGGTCGTTTAGTTAATTTTATTAAAGTTTTTTGTGTATTATGACACTATCAAGAGTGAGGAAAAATTCTCTATTATGCGCTGGCCGTGAGGTTGGCTGTGTTATAGAGCACCATAAAAGTAGATTAGTTGATTAACTTATGACTATAATAACTGAAATTCGGTACTTTTATACTTAGTATAAAAATTCTGGAAGCTTCAATATAAATACTTAAGTATTTATAACTTTTTCCTCTTGTCATTGGTAGTAATTCAATGTTAAATCCGGACTTACGCAAAGTTCTTTATTATATCAACAACTATTATTAAGAGAAAAGATAAATTTGTTTTTCCCTATCTTCAGGCTATCAGAGGGTCTCAAAATATTGACAGATGAATGATTGTATGATATGAAGCTTATTTGTTAGTTGCGATCGCTCAGTATCTCAGTATCAAGGTATCATTTAGTGGACTTACCACTCCTAAAGAGTGCACTTTTATTTTTGTTTCTAGGCGTTTTTATAGCGCTACGCGAATACACGCAAATACATTAGGACATATTTTTGGTAGTCCTGCAGCGGTATTGGTGAGAATATATATTTTTTAATTTCTCCCACACCTCCCACACTCCCCACACTTTTTTTTCCTACGCACGAAGGTGCAGAATTTGGGTTAAATTGATAAAATCTCACATCCCAAATAACAACTATGAATAACGGTATTCTAGACGATCGCTTTTTCACCAGACCCACCGACGGTCAAATCTTTTCATTCCCCATATTAATAGTGGGCGGCTCAACTGCTGCATATTCGGCAACCCTGGGCGCACTCAAAGCAGGTGCAAATGTTTGCCTGGTCCAACCACAAAAAATATTAGGCGGACAATTTACCGCCCAAGCATTACCAGCTTCCGACGACCCTCAACTAGAGAAACAATTTGACCGAGGTGGAATTTACGAAGACAAAGTAGAGCGAGA
>JBARXI010000758.1:0-17256 GCA_049647275.1 Microcoleaceae cyanobacterium | reverse complement strand
CAGTGCTTGATTTTCTTGCTCTAGCCTCTTAATTTTTTGCTCTTTTTCTTCTGGACTCATGTTTGAATTCTACCATATGTCTTCCCCTGATGGCAATTATTTTTACCTTCCTACCTGGGCAGTTACGCAGAATTAACTTTTAAAGGTAGAAAAATGTATGGTTGTCAGCAAGTTTTAGTAAGTAAAAGTCCTAACTTAATCTCCATATTAATATTTCTTTCTAAAGAATTCTACAAACTAAGTAACACGGGAATATATTATGCTAGTTCAATAATTGATAATTACCTCGGTCTTAAAGGAAGAGGATTGATACCTAGGAGAAAATTGTTGACTTTTTTTTCTTTTAAGAATAAAATTTAAACCCGATCAATTAATTATCAATTGTCAATTGTCAATTATCCATTGGTAATTATCATAATTTAAGTTGTAAAAAGGTATTGGCAAGTTTGACTAGAAAAAAGTCTATAAAAATAACAATCACTATAAAGTTTTTTATTCACAAGCAGCACAACAAATACTGAGAACTGTTGCTGAATAATTTAGGCATTATACGAATATTTCTATTAGGAATTTGTCTATGAAAAAGAAAGTAGTTATACCATTTCACTTTAAGTATGTCACAATTAGTAGAGAAGGCCATAAATACTTTTATGACTATGAGTAGAGTAGTAAAAATTGATATTATAGAAACTCCCGAACAGCTAAAAAAGATGATGAACAGCCAAACGACAGCGAGAGGAAGATCAAGAGTTCAAGCCTTGTATTTACTGAAGATTAAAGTCGTAGAGACTGTGCAGCATTTAGCAGTAACTTTGGGATGCGAACGCCGTACAATTCAAAGATGGTTGCGTCAATATAGAGAGGGTGGAATAGAAGAATTATTAAATCTGAAAACAAGTTCTCGTCGTCGTGCTTCGATTCCTGATTGGGGAGCGTGAAAAGTTAAAGTTAGAACTCAAAGACCCAGAAGGTTTTAGTAGCTATGGTGAAGTTCAGAAATGGTTAAAATCTGTTTTGGGAATAGAAGTTTCCTACAAAGTTGTTCACTATACAGTACGTTACCGCCTCTGTTCAAAGCTAAAAGTACCTCGTCCTCAAAGTAGTAAAAAACCTCCAGGCTCTGAAGAAGCCTTTAAAAAAAACCACCATTGAAATTAAGAAAAATTGTCGAAAAAAATCTATATATAATTCGGGTTTTAGAAGCGAAAACAGTGTAAGATTTTTACTCCAAAAATACTTTAGCCTTTATATGTCAATCCTTTTAGACTTAATCCGCAGCCCCTAGTTAAAACTCAACTATATTAAAGATGACAATGTATAGCACTAAGCAAATACATTAGGACATTCTCGAAAAGCGGAATCAATACAATTTCCTACTATCTCAAAATCCTTAATTATCTGTTTCATCCAGTTTTTTAGACAGATCACCAATTCTCTATTTTTCTATTTTATTTAAGTCTGGGGAAGCTTGCAGGTAGATACTATAGTTCAAATCCTGCTTTTTCTACTATTTCTCTACTTTTTTCTCCCTTGTAAAAATTTGCATTATCAATAATTATTACCTTTGCTTATTTGCTTATTCTAATTGAGGGATGAGACTTTTTTTTAACCAACTCTCGAATAAATATCGATTAAATCTCCCCTCAAAAGTTACAAATTCAAAGATTTTATCGGCTTGTAAGGCACTCATCAAAATCGTACTTTCTGTTCTTTTTTCTGATTTTAAAGCGTAACATATTTCTCCTTTTAGGCTATAACCATACTGACGATATTCTCTGTATATAAAAAAAATGGATTTATCATACTATATTCCTCAATATAGCAACCCTAAATAGGTTGTAACAGATATAAGATGAACAAGAATTTTCTATAAAAAAGACAAAAGATGAGTATCATAGATGAATTATCTGATTTTATTAATCAAACTAAAGGGTCCAAATAACTTAAAAAAGCTTTAGCAGTTCAAATGATTTTGTCAGGAAAACCCGGTCGGGAAATTCAGGAATCATTAAAATTAAAAGTTTCTCATGGGTTTATTAGTAAATGGAAAAATTGAGCTATTTTTCAAGGTTTAGAAAGTTTAAAACTTCAAGACAAAATATTAAATTTTATTTAATAAAATAGCAATCATAAATCATTTTTCATAAATCAAAAAAATAGATAAAAATCCTGAAACTCTTACCCCTGTTCCCTTTTTCTAGGATATTTTTTTCACAACCACGCCGAGGACTGCTATATAATATTCTAAATTTTTCTTGTATGTAATATCCTAAGCAATTTGCGTAGTGCTATATTAGGTACCGACCATAGTTTAAATAATTTTTGACCAAAAAATTAGGCCTGGGGCCTCCCCTTTTAAGGGGATAAAAAGCGGTCGTTTTGCTGGCGCATAACTTTCCTATCTCCTGCGAAGGAGCTGCGCTAAGGTCATGCTGCGCAAACGCTCTTTGCGCCAGCAAAACACCGACATTAAAAGGGGAGCGGCTCTGCATTCTTCGGGTTTCGTTTCCCTTCGGTCCCGGAACGGGACCGCTTTTGTCCAATCGACCAAGAAAAAAGAAAGTTCAGTATTTTCTTGCCTCCTACTTAACTAGGAGGTACTGTTAACTGATAACTGAAATGACCTTCTTCAAATAGAACTTTTATATACCACCCCGTTTAGCAGTTATGAGCAATTTCGGCGTTGCTGAATCAAGGGATGAATCTTTTTGGCAAAGGTAAATCCCATCTTTAATACTTCATACTTCTTTTTTATACAAGCCTACAATTCATCCCACAAATATGCAACCCCGCAATTTCAGTATGTTTATTTGCAGTTTCTAGCTAACAACTACCACCTATCACCTATAACCAACAAACAACCAAAATCTACGACTTAAATAGGATTGCTATATAGCTGCATAACATCTTTAATCGCCATCCGGGAACTAGCTCCTAAATCAAAAGGGGAGATATGACCTCGGCTGAGATGGTCTGCCGCCGCACAACCAATCATGGCCGCATTATCTGTACAAAATTGTAGTGGTGGAAATAGTACCCGCAGATTGTGGATAGCTGCTGATTTGCTCAAGTGCTGGCGCAAAGCACTATTAGCTGCCACTCCCCCACCAATCGTAATTGTATTTAAGCCATAGTCTAATGCACAGGCGATCGCTCTTTTGGTTAATCCTTTTGCGACAGTTTCTTGAAAGCTTGCAGCAATATTTTCGACAACTAAATTTATACCCTCTTTTTCGAGTTTCTGAACTAATCGCAATACTGCCGTTTTCAGGCCACTGAAACTACTATCGTAGGGATGATAACCACCCTCTGGTAAGGATACTTTCCCTTCCGGTAGGGCAAAAGCTGATTTGTCTCCCTTTGTCGCTAATTTATCAATTATGGGGCCTCCCGGATAACCTAGCTTCAATAGTCTAGCTACTTTATCAAAAGCTTCTCCAGCAGCATCATCTCTCGTTTGGCCCAAAGTTTCATATAGGCCATAATCTTTGACATAAATCAAGCTTGTGTGGCCTCCAGAAACTAATAAACAGAGAAAAGGAGGTTCTAAATCTGGTGTAGTTAAATAATTGGCATAGATGTGACCTTCTAAATGATGAACTCCAATAAATGGCTTATTTTGAACAATGGCTAAAGTTTTTGCTGCTGTTATACCTACTAATAAAGCTCCAACCAGACCAGGGGCACAAGTAGAGGCTACTCCATCAATTTCATTCCAATCTAGATTAGCTTCTTTAACAGCCTGAGTGATCGCCTGATTAATTGTTTCTAAATGTTGTCGTGAAGCTACTTCTGGAACTACCCCTCCATAGAGGCTATGAATTATAACCTGTGACCTGACAATATTACTTAAAACTTGACGATTCTTAACAATCGCCACAGATGTTTCATCACAACTTGTTTCTATTGCTAAAATCGTTGCCATTGCCTGATAAATTTATTTGATAGGTTGATTACTGTCAGCTTCAAATTTATCATTTTGATTAAGAAAATCTCTACTTCACTTCTTAAATTTAGGAACAGAAGTATGGAAAAATGTCAACACTTTGTAACAAAAGGAAACAATTTTAATGAGACGATTATTGGCTCTAGTTTTAGCCATAAGTCTTTGGGTAACTTGTGTACCTGCAGCATCAGCATATAACTTGGTGCCATGTTCAGAATCACCTGCTTTTCAACAACGAGCTGAAAATGCTCGCCCTACTACAGCAGATCCCGAATCTGGCAAAAAGCGATTTGAACGCTATTCTCAAGCACTTTGTGGAGAAGATGGTCTACCTCATTTAATCGTAGATGGAAATCTCAGCCGTGCTGGCGACTTTCTCATTCCTAGCATTTTATTCTTATATATTGCTGGTTGGATTGGTTGGGTAGGTCGTTCCTATCTCCAAGCAATCAAATCTGAGAAAAATCCAGAGGAAAAAGAGATTATTATCGACGTTCCTTTGGCAGTTCAAAAAATGTTGGGTGGCTTCCTATGGCCTCTAGCAGCAGTGGGGGAAATTACCTCTGGCAAAATGTTTGCTAAAGATAACGAGATTCCCGTTTCTCCTCGCTAGAAAATGACTCAATAGAGCAAGGAAAAGAGGTAATTGTAGTCAGCATGAAATCCTAATTACTAATTACCAATTTCCCCAAAACAGTGTTTGAACATTTATCCAAGCAATCAAATCTGAGAAAAATCCAGAGGAAAAAGAAATTATTATCGACGTTCCTTTGGCAGTTCAAAAAATGTTGGATGGCTTCCTATGGCCTCTAGCAGCAGTTGGGGAAATTACTTCTGGCAAAATGTTTGCTAAAGATAACGAGATTCCCGTTTCTCCTCGCTAGAAAATGACTCAATAGAGCAAGGAAAAGAGGTAATTGTAGTCAGCATGAAATCCTAATTACTAATTACCAATTTTCCCGATTTCCCCAAAACAGTGTTTGAACATTGTTTCAAAAATAGCTAATTTTATAATCGGTTTCAGGAGATTTATTCATGCAACACTTGCTAAGGTATCTGTCTACAGCTCCAGTTTTGGCTGCAGTTTGGATGATTGTTACAGCCGGAATTTTAATTGAGTTTAATCGCTTTTTCCCAGACCTACTTTTTCATCCAATGTAATTTAGAGGCGGAAAAATTAACTCGAAATTTCTGAATTTTCTAAATTTAGTCCGAAAATCTGAATTAAAATTTAGATAAAATTTAGATAAAATTTAGACAAAATTAATGCCAAAAGTAGTGGTGAATTCAGAAATCAGAATCCTAGGCTAAATAGAGTAGAAAATCTGATTTCTGACACCACTTTCAATGGTAGAGAGCTAAAAGCAAAAACTTAAAATACTGCTGAACTTCTGATTTAATGAAATCCTATCTCGCTGCGGCAATTTCAATGACAAGTGTGCCTGATTTGTCAACAAATTTAGCACAGGCAGAAGAATTAATAGACTTAGCTACCCGTCAAGGTGCAGAATTAGTTACCTTGCCAGAAAATTTTCCATTCTTGGGTAAAGAAGAGGAAAAAATTGCCCAAGCAAAAGCGATCGCCACCGAGAGTGAAAAATTTCTCAAAACAATAGCTCAAAAATACCAAATCACAATTCTAGGAGGTGGGTATCCAGTACCTACTGAGGATGGCAAGGTTTATAATATTGCTTCCCTGGTAGACTCCAGTGGGACAGAAATAGCAAGGTACGAAAAAGTACATTTATTTGACGTTAATTTACCTGACGGTAATACCTACCAAGAATCAACTACCGTTAAAGCAGGTACTCAGTTACCCCAAGTTTATCCATCAAAAGATTATGGTAATTTAGGCATATCAGTATGCTACGATGTTAGATTCCCCGAACTTTATCGACACCTCTCCAATTGTGGGGCTGAAGTTCTATTTGTACCTGCAGCCTTCACCGCATACACAGGAAAAGACCACTGGCAAGTATTATTACAAGCCAGAGCCATAGAAAATACCTGCTACATGATTGCTCCAGCTCAAACTGGCCGTCACTATGGTAGACGACAAACTCATGGCCATGCCATGATAGTTGACCCTTGGGGTTTGATTTTGGCTGATAGTGGGGATAAACCGGGGGTTGCGATCGCAGAAATTAATCCATCTCGCCTAGAACAAGTCCGCAGACAAATGCCATCTCTCCAGCACAGAATATTTCTTTAGTCCATTGGCAGAAATACTGGAAGTAGGGCAGACTTAGGCACTTACTCGTAAAAAAATATCCCATTGAACTTAACTTCGGGGAGCGGGGAGTAGGGATTAGGGATTAGGGAGAGTCGAATAATTGGATTGGATAATTTATTTTTTACTAAGTCCACGATGCAAAAGATTATTCATAGCTGCGTTCTCGTCTCTATCCAATACACATCCACACTTACAGGTGTGAGTTCTTGTAGATAGAGTTTTCTTCACAACTTGTCCGCAGCCAGAACAATTTTGACTGGTATATTGGGGGTTAAGTGCCACCGTTGTACGTTGAAATACTTTGGCTAAGATTCGACCCAAACACGGAATTAATACCAGGATACATCATTAATAGACTTAGGCAGACAGTGATTTTTTACCATATTTTTTATTCTCAAATCTTCCTAGGCGATCGAATCGTTAGATTGAACTATGCACCGTGCTTCACAGCATGGTCTTTACGCTGCCTACTTATTTTGAGATGGCGCTTACCTAAAACCTGTCTGGCTTTGCCTCTATTTTTTGAACCTTTTATTTTTTTTGATAAGTAGATGGACAGAAATAAATATAATATGCTTTGTCATTGCGAGGAACGTTTGCGGAATGCTCCGCAAATGTTGTTCTTCCTCACTTTGGACATTTTACATTTAATTACACCTACTACTTACTCGACTAGTAGATATGTATCTTTGAAATACAAACCGCAGTAAGGACATATCCCTTTTTGTTTCTTGATTAATTTGGATACTCTTGTTGGAGTTCCGAGATATTTCCCTTTACGTTTACTCCAATATTTCCAGTCACCGTTATATGGACTTGCTGCACCCTTGACTTTTATGTGTCTTACCATAGGAGTGTCAGCATGATTTATTAGTTTATGTCCGTATTCAGTAGTGAAACGCCATTTATGGTTTTCTACTGTTGTCCAGTATTTATCTTTGTTGATGCTGCCTTTGCACCTTGATTTAGCCCGAGCTCTTAATTTTTCAAAAACCAGTTGATCTAGTTTTGTGTATGTTGTCTTCCTTACTACGGTTGATGCGGCCTTTGCCCCTTGATTTAGCCCAAGCTCTTAATTTTTCAAAAACCAGTTGATCTAGTTTTGTGTATGTTGTCTTCCTTACTACGGATGAGTAATAGTTTGACGACCCTCTAATTATGGGATTAAGCTTTCTTATTAGAGCAGCTTGTGGGGCACAGTCTTATGGGAATCTATTATATCTGCGATTCTTTTGAGATGAGCTTTTACGCCTCCATCAGCAGACAAGATGATACCCACCTCGCTTAATCCCTGATTTAATATATGAATTGCTGCATTTTCATCTCTGTCCCAGACCTTCCCACATTTATGACAACAATGAGTTCTAATTGACAAAGTTTTAGGTACTTTTTGACCACAATTGCTACAATTTTGAGATGTATTATTTGGAAAGTTAAACAGCTACCCTAGCAAGATGAGCTTTTTATCTAAGAATACAAAGCACAGTCAGCTTTGTCCTGAACAACCTAACTCCTAGTATCTAGTCCTAGATCGGAAATTTTTTATAGCCACCACAGAATATTTTTATAGCTCAAATCTTAAGCTCGGACCGAAGTCCTGTTACATTAAGTCAGGATGAGTTTGGCATACTTAATGTTTAGTTCCATGTCGGGGGTAAACTTTTTCCATGAAGTTTTCTCATTTTCTTTATTCAGAAACATTCAACCAATAATAGCTACTGCAACTGAAACTGCAACTAAAATAGAAGCAGAGCCAGCGATGGTAATAGCAGGGGTGCTACTGAGTCTAGTAGCAATCTACATCGCTAGTAAAGCAGGAGGCGAATTTTTTAACTGGTTAGGTTTTCCTCCAGTATTAGGAGAATTGGTGGGGGGTGTAATTATCGGTGTTTCCGCCCTCAACCTAGTAATTTTTCCAGAAAGTGGGGGCGATAGTTCTTCATCGTTAATTATCAGTCTGTTGGAAACAACAGCTGGTTTAGCTCCTGATGCTGCTGAAGCAACATTTCAGGTACAAAGTGAGGTACTAGAAGTTCTGGCAGAATTGGGTGTCATTATTTTGCTCTTTGAAATTGGTCTAGAGTCCAATATTCGAGATTTAATGCAAGTTGGCGTTCAGTCCCTAATTGTGGCTATAGTCGGAGTGACATTACCATTTGTTGCTGGTACTGCAGGTATGATGGCTATATTTCATGTGTCAGTTGTCCCGGCAGTTTTTGCGGGAGCGGCCCTCACAGCTACCAGTATTGGTATCACTTCTAGGGTTCTGGCAGAAATTAGTCGTCTCAATACCCAGGAAGGTCAGATTATTTTGGGTGCTGCAGTTATTGATGATGTTCTAGGTATCATTATTCTGGCAGTTGTAGCGAGTCTGGCTAAAACTGGTGAGGTGGATGTAGTTAATGTTGTCTATCTGATTATTAGTGCCAGTGTTTTCTTGGTCGGTGCAATTTTGCTTGGTCGTTTCTTTAACGATACTTTTGTTTTCTTTGCCGGGAAATTTAAAACTCGCGGGCGGGCTGTTATTCCGGCTTTGACGATCGCTTTATTTATGGCCTACATTGGGGCGGCTATTCACCTAGAAGCAATTTTAGGCGCTTTTGCTGCTGGTCTGGTTTTGGATAACTTGGATGAAACGGAAGTGGGTAGGGAACTGGAAGAACTGATTCGTCCTATTTCTGATGTTATTGTTCCGATTTTCTTTGTCACTGTTGGGACTAAAACTAATCTTGGGGTACTCAACCCGGCTATTCCTACTAACCGCGAGGGCTTGGTTATTGCTATCTTTTTGATTGTGGTGGCTATTGTGGGTAAGGTGGCCTGTGGTTTTAGTGTTTTTGGCATTGAGAACATTAACCGTTTAGCTATTGGTGTTGGTATGGTGCCACGGGGTGAAGTTGGTTTGGTATTTGCCTCTGTTGGTTCTGCTAGTGGTGCTTTATCTCCTGCTTTGGATGTGGCGATTATTTTGATGGTAATTATTACAACATTCTTAGCGCCTCCACTCTTACGAGTGGTTTTTGGAGAAGGGGAAACCGAAGAAGTACCAGAAAGTTCTGGTTAGTTATCCCACCGAAGAGCTACGGCTGAGGGCTGAATTTCCCCATCTTTAGCAGAGAGAGGATATCAAACCCTATTTCGGCACAGACACTATATATAGTAAGTCAAAACTATAACGTCTGATATACATAGTGTTTACAACCGAAAAATCCCTCAAGTTTCGGGGCTTGGTTATCAAGGAATATACTTTTTGAGAGCCTCCCGAAATTTTGATTGTATGAAGGGAATATTTTTTTAACTATTTTCGGCAAAAACACTATATGTAGGTAAGTCAAAACTATAACGTCTGATATACATAGTGTTTACCACCGAAAAATCCCTCAAATATCGGGGCTTGGTACTCAAGAAACATACTTTTTGCGAGCCTCCCAAAATTTTGATTGTATGAAGGGAATATTTTGACGGCATTGTCGGAATTTCTGTATCTTTGAGAGGGAGAGAAGCTTGAACCCTATTGTCGGCAAAAACACTATATGTAGTAAGTTAAAACTATAACGTCTGATATACATAGTGTTTACAATGGAAAAATCCGTCAAATATCGGGACTTAGTTCTCAAGCAACATACTTTTTGAGAGCCTCCCGAAATTTTGATTGTATGAAGGGAATATTTTTTTAACTATTTTCGGCAAAAACACTATATGTAGTAAGTCAAAACTATAACGTCTGATATACATAGTGTTTACCACCGAAAAATCCCTCAAATATCGGGGCTTGGTACTCAAGCAACATACTTTTTGAGAGCCTCCCAAAATTTTGATTGTATGAAGGGAATATTTTGACGGCATTGTCGGAATTTCTGCATCTTTAGTAGAGAGAGGATATGGAACCGAAAAGTCTGTCAAACATCGGGACTTAGTTCTCAAGCAACATACTTTTTGAGAGCTTCCCAAAATCTGGATAGAAGGAAATATTTTTTTTGAAAAAAGAATCAAATCAACAATTAATTCTGCTCATTCCACTTAGGCAAAGAAACTATATATAGTAAGTTAAAACTATAACGTCTGAGATACATAGTGTTTCATACGGAAAAATCTGTCAAATATCGGGGCTTGGCGATCGAGCAACATACTTTTTGAGCGCCTCCCGAAATTTGGATGATATGAAGGGAATATTTTGACGGCATTGTCGGAATTTTGGCATCTTTGAGACCCAGAGGATATGGAACCCTATTTTGGCAAAGAAACTATATATAGTAAGTTAAAACTATAACGTCTGAGATACATAATGTTTCATACGGAAAAATCTGTCAAATATCGGGGCTTGGTAATCGAGCAATATACTTTTTGAGCGCCTCCCGAAATTTGGATGATATAAAGGGAATATTTTTTTAACTATCGAATTAAATCAACGATTAATTCTGCTAATTCTTCTGTTGCCCCCAGAGGTTGAGTGAGATGAAACTTAACAGAGGGGTATTTTTCGGCCAGTTGATTGATGGTCAGAGCGATCGCATCAATTATACCCCCACTAAAAAGAAAGTAAGGCAGAATTCCGATTGCTTGATGTCCTTGTCTGACTAATTTTTCAATTGTAGATTCGATGTCGAGAGAAACAGACCAATAGGCAGTATGAACGGAAACTTTGCAGTCTTGCTGTAGAAGGTTGGCTATTTTTTCCACTGGTTCGTTAGCACCAGGGCGACGACTACCATGAGATAGAAGTACCCAAGTATCAGCAATAAGTGGGGTAATTTTTGTGACCAGTAGGTTAATAATTTTGGGATGGGAACCAAGATGAGGGCAAAGATTAAAATTAATCTGGTTCATCTGAGTGGCATTATTTAAGTGTCTCTTTGCCGTGAGGTACTGGCAGGCGATCGCTATTTCTGCTGGAATATCTTCTTTGACATGAACTCCCGGCAGTAGGAATAGTGGTACTACTTGAATTTGGCTAATATTTAGGGATCGTGCTTGTTGAGCAAATCTGTAGAGTTGCTCATGTAATAATATTGGACCTAGTTCTAATGTGCCTATAGCAATAACCTGCTTTTTTTTACCATTTTTTGGCAAAAAGGTAAAACTTTTTAATTGCAAAGATAAAATTTCAGCTAATTTTTCTAGTTCTAGCTGTGGCCGAGGGTCACGGCTGCCATGAGACAATAAAAAGTAGGCTGAAACTGATTGTCTGGAATTTAGGTGTATCAAAACAAAATCAAAATATTGCCACTTTCAAAAAAGGATTAGGGGGGGGGAGGTTAGTAAACCGCAGAGCGTTCTGAGGAAATAACGATAAGCCTTTGATTATATACAAGCCAGACAGCCATATCTGGTATTTATTCGCGCTCGAACTTTATTTGAGAAAAATTTAAGCTTCTCTGAGGACATACCCAATACCACGGACTGTCTGAATTAAGCGCTTCTCACCTTCACGTTCAATTTTCAGACGTAAATATCTAATGTATACCTCTATTACATTAGATTCACCCAAAAAATCATAACCCCAAACATTTTCCAAAATCTGTTCGCGGCTTAATACCTCACGGGGATGCTCCATCAAAAACTTTAACAGCTCAAATTCCTTCATTGTTAACTCTATATTGCCACCATTACGCAATGCTCGCCTACCAGTCAAGTCCAATATTAGATCCCCAAATCTTAATTGGTCTATTTCTGTGTCGGTGGGTTCCAGATAAAAGCGAACCAGTTGTAAAAAGTCATCACTGCGATAAGGCTTCAGAAAATAATCATCAGCCCCACACTCAAGACAAGCTACTCGGTCTTGGACTGTATCACGAGCCATTAACAGTAACATTGGCGTGTAGTTGCCTATTTTCCTGAGATTACTGCACAAAGATAATCCAGATTCTCCGGCCAACATCCGATCTATCACAATTAAAGCGGGTTGAAGCTCTACAGCTCGATGAAGACCTATAGCAGAGTTAGTAGCTATAACTGGGTGATAGCCTGACTCCTTTAAGTCCAGACTCACATACTGGGCTAGAATTTCATCTGTCTCTATCAATAAGACAGAAAGATGTCGATCAATAGTTAGGGTACTCATACTAGGACTCATTTAGATTTAGATTTGACTACTCCCCGGACTCAAGTCACGGGGATTCTAAGTTGATACTACGCAACAGGATAAATCCTTGTTACTGCGTCTATTCTTAGCTGACCAAAGATACACTCTTTGGGGACAAGTCAAAGTGCCCCTACACAGTCGGCTTAAGTCTAAACTTAGCTTTCTGCTTACTTTTGTGATTATATTTGCAGTCCCATTACAGTCTGCATTGACAAAACAATTATTACCACTTTTATACAAACCACGCTGTCTTGATGCAGTCGCTCATGAGGGAAACCACGGCAGTCGCTCATGGGGGGACCCCCAAGACCGCGCTGCCTCCCCAAGACCGCGCTGCATCGCTTTATTCTTTTTCCTGACGGTTTCGAATCATCGGGTTTCTCACCATAAATAGGTAGATAGTCACCATCTAAAAATGTAGGGGCGAATGGCCATTCGCCCCTACAAGTATAACTTTCCTCAGTTTCTATAAATAGAATTCCATATTCTTGACATAATTGAGCTATTCTTTCAAAGAGTTTAGCTGTAGGAATTGGTACAAATTCTGAATTACTTTTTTTCCCTAATTTTATTTCATTTTTCTGACCTTGATTCCACCCAAATACAATAGTACCAAGATGATTTTTCAAACAATGATTAATTACTATCCTAGCTGCTTTGTTAATACCGTCACGAATTTGGTTGCGAGGTACGTTTGCTCCGCATTCCGCAGGAAAGCAATCACGCTTTTCTGTAATGGCAGCCAGTTTATTTGACCAAAATCCTTGAGGTAGATTTTCTTTAATAGTTGATACTTGTTTATTGTACCAACGATTCATTGATTTTAGATGTTTACCATCCACAATCAAACTAGTTAATTATTCGTTATTCATTCGTTATTCATTAAGGTTTAAGCCTCTCCCTCCTAGGCTGCGCCACGGCCTGTCGCCCTACAAGAAGAGAAAAGAAAAAATTTTCCTTTTAGCTAATTGTCTTCTTTTTCAGGAGAGGTAATAATTAATAATTATCAGGTAATTATTAATTATTATATTGTTGAACAATTATTCGTGAGTGAATTAGTTTAAGGTAATTCCACAGAAGTTGGTTTGGCAATATGTGGCAGCCCCCATCCCAGTTTTTCTCGTAGAATGTGGAAAAATTCAGGAGGTTTGAGTCGAATAAAACGAGCTTTATACTTTGACTTTTGAACTCGTACTTTATCGTCTGGCAAAACATAACATCCTCCATTACCATCTACTACCATTACTAGACGATTAGGACTAGCAGGAAAAACTCTGACTAGCTCAGTGTCAGCAAATACCAGAGCACGGGATGCTAAAGAATGGGGACAAATGGGGGAAAGTTGTAGAACTGGAACTCCCGGTGTAACAACAGGCCCACCTGATGATAAAGAATAGGCTGTAGAACCCGTAGGGGTAGAGATAATAATTCCATCTGCTGCTATATCTACAGGGGCGTGCCTACCAATTTGAATTTCAAAATGGCACATACAGGTCATAGGTTCCCGATGCAAGACCATTTCGTTTAAACATAATGCTTCCCATAGTAACTCATCATCTCGGAACAATCCTACTTCCAGCATTGTCCGTTCCTCGATTTCATAGTTTCCTGCGAGGACTTCTTCCAAGGCTGGATACAACTGATTCAGAAAAGTTTCAGTTAAGAAACCCATGTGACCTGTATTGACAGTTAGCAGTGGGATTTGAGAGGGTGCGACTTGACGAAATGCAGCTAAAACAGTACCATCTCCCCCTAGGACAATACCAAATTTCATGTCTTTGGTAAAGCCTGGGGGAACTAACTGGTCTATGACGGTATGGCAGAGGGGACGTTCTAGGCTAGGGTAACCTAAAATTCCATCAGCCCCAGTAGCGAGATGAACATCCCATCCATTAGTCGTCAGCTTGTCTTTCAACTCATCAGCAATACGACAAGCTATTGGTTTAGCGTCGTTATAAATAATTCCTACTTTTGACACTCGTAAAAATCTGGTTCAGGGTGGTTAGAAGCTTGAGAAAATTAGAAAAAGAAAGGTTTATTTTTAGAATTTGTTTTTCCTGATTTGGCTTGTTCGTACTCTATTTCCTTCAATTTTTTCATAATCCGACTATAGTAGTCTTGCATATAAGATTCTAATGTGGTTGTTTCTTCAGGATTGATGCCAAATATAGGATAAACATCATCCATTGAAGCTTTTAAAGGTTGGCCACTAGCTAATACTTCTGCAAAAGCTAGTCTATCTGCAACATTCCCACTCCATTGAAAGAATTTCGCAAGTTGACGGAATGTACGTAATACATTAATATTTGTGCGAGTAATTTTTGCTTTTTCACCTGAAAGTCGTTCGCATAAACGAATAATTTCATTGGCATCCCAGGCACGATTTCCTACCACTGGAAAACTCTGATTTTCTGTTTCGGGAACTGAAAGAGCGCGAATTGCAAATTTGGCAATATCTTGGGTATCCATATATGCAATTGCTGCTCCTTGACCTGGAACCCAAACTGGCTGATTATCTAAAATCGGCATTGCATACTGACCGATTAATCCCTGTAAAAAACCACAAGGTTTTAATATTGTGTATTTTAAGCCAGATTCAGCAATAAAAAGTTCTGTACATCGTTTAATTTCTAACAGAGGAACTTGGGGATACTTTTCTGCATTTAAGAAAGAAAAGAAAATGAAACGCTCTACTCTTTTGGCCACTAAAGCTTGAATCAGTGATACTTTTCCTTCCCAGTCTACCTGTTTAATGCTTAGGGAGTCTGTTGGTCTGGAGGTCGAAGCATCTATAACTGCACTTACTCCTTCTAATGCTGGTGGAAGGGTTTTTGGCTTGCAAAGATTTCCTCCGACAAGTTCAGCTCCCCATTCTTTTAAGAAAGATGCCCTACTATAACTTCTAACTAAACAACGTACTTCATAACCTTCGTCCAAGGCACGACGCACTATTTGTCTGCCTAAAGTTCCTGTAGCACCTAAAATCAATAGTTTCATAAATAATTTATTATGATGTTATTTTAAAGATTCTTTAATTACTTTATCAAATTTATCTGATTTTTTTACAAAACTTAACATTTTTTGTCAAAAATTATTGCCAGCAGATATGTATGTTTGAGAAATGAAAAATTTATATACCATATTACCTACTAACAGTAAATAGTAAAGTCAGCATTTCCTCCTGAACAAAAATGAGGAAATGCTTCACCATGAATAATATCTTCTAACTAGTTATATTTCTAATTATTCGCCTCCTTGCAGTTTCAGTAATAGGAAGCCTCCTGCCAAACCAATCAGAATCACAGAAAAAGATAAAATAGCTGCGTTGAAAATCTCACCAGTCATATTCTTAAAATACTCCTACATAATTAGCATCTGTATTTTAAGACACTATGAAAATACCAGTAAAATCTATATAGAAAAATATGCGTCCTCATTTAGCTGTGACAATCGGAGACCCCGCAGGCATAGGGCCAGAAATTATTCTTAAGGCTTTAGTAGACCCCACGATTACAGAAAATTGCGATCTAACAGTAGTTGGTAGTCGTGCAGTTTTGCAACAAACTTATCAACGGTTGTCTCAACTTTCAAAAAAAACTCCATCACTAGAAGAGTTTGTAAACTGGGAAAATCTGAAAATTTTAGATGTAGATTTTGAGGGAAAATTAGAGGATATTTGTCCAGGAAAAGCTAATGCTGTAACAGGAGAAGCTAGTTTTTCTTACATGGAAAAAGCGATCGCCCTGACTTTAGCAGGAGAGTTTCAAGGCATTGTCACGGCCCCTATTTCCAAAACTTGTTGGCAGATGGCTGGCCATAAATATCCCGGTCAAACTGAACTCTTGGCTCAAAAAGCAGGGGTGAAAAAATTTGGGATGTTGTTTGTCGCGCGATCGCCCCACAGTAATTTTGTGCTTCGCTCACTTTTGGCAACCACACATATACCCTTATGTCAAGTATCAGCAGCTTTAACACCAGAACTACTGAGTTGGAAACTAGAATTGTTGTTGGAAAGTTTACAAACAGATTTTGGGATTTCTCGACCAAAAATAGCTGTTTCTGGTTTAAATCCTCATAGTGGAGAAAATGGACAACTAGGAACAGAGGAAAAAGACTGGTTAATTCCTTGGTTGGACAAAGAACGCGATCGCCGAACTGACATACAGCTAGATGGGCCCGTGCCACCGGATACAATGTGGGTCAAACCGGGTCAAGCTTGGCAAGGTTTAGCAGCTCCAACTCACGATGCTTATTTGGCAATGTATCACGATCAGGGATTGATTCCTGTGAAACTGATGGCTTTTGATTTGGCTGTGAACACTACGATTGGTTTACCGTTTATTCGTACTTCTCCTGACCATGGTACAGCTTTTGATATTGCTGGTCAGGGTATTGCAAGTTGTACAAGTATGAAAGCAGCGTTGCGGTTAGGCACAGAATTGATTGCACAGCGAAATAAAAATTTTTGAGAGTGGGCAACGATAGAAAAGGATAGAAACTGAAAAAATAATAGTTTGATTTTTATAGCAGTAGTCACAAAGGTTAGGACATATTGAAAAGCCTTTTGCGTAGCACTCCGCAGGAGAAACGAAGAAATATTAATTATCAGTCTTTTGCCCTCTGGCCTCAGAATAGCTACCTTTTGTGATGCCTATAGAACCCCTAAACGTATCTTTGTCAATGAAGATCGTTTTTTTAGTTAGGAGTCACCGAGACAGGAGGTCAGAGGTCAGAGGTCAGAGTGAAGAAAAAACAATTCGACACACAGAGCTGATTTTTCCTCAAAATTGATGCGCGAGAAGACTTAACTATGGTAATTATTATAGAACTCAAATGGGTTCTATAAGATTTGCAGCGTGTTGGCCGAGTCTATAGCGTGTCATCAATTAAGGAGGTTGACAAAAGGGATATTGTATGTTATGGGGCGATGGCGCTCGCTATGCCAATAAAATGACTGAGGCTACCAAATAAATTCCTCCCAGAAAGTTTACGGAA
>JBARXI010000757.1:0-2114 GCA_049647275.1 Microcoleaceae cyanobacterium | reverse complement strand
TGTAGTTGATTCAGAGGTAGGGGTCAATGACAGTCCCTAAACTGATGAGAAGTTAAAACAGGTGGATTTATCCCCAGCTTTAACTACCGCCAGAATCCACGCGGATTTATCCCGTGGAGTGTCAAATCAAAAATGTACGACTCCAATAGGATTGCTATATCAGAACTAAATTGATATGAAACCTATTTCTCCTTCAATCCTAAATTGTTTTTGAGGATATTCTTTCAAAAACAGTTCCACACCTTGTCGTACTTGTTCTCCCCAAGCATCCAAACCAACATCGTGAAGGACTATCCCTCCTCCCGGTTTGATATAACTAGACAGTAATATTAAGTCTTGTTTGACAGCTTCTGTTCTATGGTCTCCATCTAGAAATGCCAGATCGAATGGTCCATATTCTTCACATACTTCTCGACCAATAATTTCCCTGTCCCCAAGTTTAATCCCATAATTTGCAACTTTATCTAAATCTTCTTTTTCGGGGAAACCGCAAGAAAAAAAACCTTGTTTTAAAGTAAATCTCGGAAAAATTCCAAAGTGTTTCAGAACTTTTTCCACGAAATATAAATTAGTTTGTTGGTTTTCAACATCAAATTGTTTAAGGCAAAGGAGATTTTGAAGTTCTACAGGAAGATTCGCATCGACACAAACAATTTGTGACTCTGGCAGACATAATCCTAATACAGTAGTAGAAACTCCTACAAAAGTGCCAATTTCTATGATTTTTTGATGATTTTTGTCGCGACTTATTTTAATCAATTTTTCTGCATCATCAAGTTTGAGTGAGACATTTTCAATAAACCCTCGTTCAAGTCCTTGTTCGCTGAGAAAAGATAATGCTTTTTCTCTTGCTTCTTTTACAGTTATCATATTTTTGGCAACTTTAATCGTTCGGTTTATAGGATATATTATTGAAAAATTAATTGTCAATATAAATTTTAGTTTTTTTCAAGCAAAAAAAATCTTTATGCTGTGTTTCTCTACTTCTTTTCCTTTAGCCTTTGATGTATTATTTAGGATTTGCTGAATAACTGTTTTTGTTGAGGATAGGAGTCAGGATTCAGAAGTTAGGAATTAGGAGAATTACAGAGTATCTAGGAGGAACAATAATTTAATATAGCGTTTCTCAGACTAATGAGATACACCTATCTTTTTCTTCTCTATTCCCAGCTCCGGTGTTCCCTGTTCCCTAAAACCTATAACTTTGTACCTCACGCTTCTTGGGAAATGCTATATTTAATTTAATATTTTTCAGCCCTTGTCTGCTCAAAATACTAGCATTTTAAACTTTTAAGAGCGAAAAAATAGCACTTTTTAGGCAGAAAAAAAGCTTTAGCCTTTATCTGTAAATACTTTTAGACTTAATCAGTAAGCCCTCCTCCACTTGAATTTAACAGATGTGGTTCAATAATTGATAATTGATAATGAATAATTGATAATTACCTCTCCCTAAAAGGAAGAGGATTAAATATAAGGAAAATTTTTTCTTCACAGGAGTCGATTGGAGGCACCTCGTGAGAGACCGTTCCCTCCCACCCTCCGGGAAGCTCCGAAGATCGACCGCTCTCTTGGTCGATTGGATATGCTGAGGAGACCTCAGCATCCCATCCTACGGAATGCGGAGCAAACGACCGCTTGTTTCTCCACGGCGAGTGAGAGGCTTTAAACCTTAATTATTCGGTAAAGCATAGTTCTTAAATGAAGCGGTAATTATTAATTATTAATTGTTCATTGTTAATTTGATGTTGAAGCAATTGTGCAATATCTAGACCGAGCTAGTAATCATTTTGAACGCCTCCAAAAACAGGGGATATTTGAAAATAGGATTTTGGCAATCTCCCTTCCATCTCAAATAGTTGGAGGCTCACAGAATGATAAAACCATTTTACCTTAAAACTATAACACTACATTTGCCTATCTTTAGAGCCAGGCTAGACAAAGGTTTGATGTTGAAGCAATTGTGCAATATCTAGACCGAGCTAGTAATCATTTTCTGAGCCTCCAAAAACAGGGGATATTTGAAAATAAGATTTCGGCAATCTCCCTTCCATCCTAAATAGTTGGAGGCTCACAGAATGATAAAACCATTTTACCTTAAAACTATAACACTACAC
>JBARXI010000756.1:0-7004 GCA_049647275.1 Microcoleaceae cyanobacterium | reverse complement strand
TGTATCACCGGGCAGTTTTTCCACCAGACATTTATGAATAAACCTCTGGTTTCGAGAACTCAAAGAAATCGGATTTGTATCACCGGGCAGTTTTTCCACCAGACATTTATGAATAAACCTCTGGTTTCTGGTCTGCTGGGTAAAACTTAATTGAGCTAGTTTTCATGGGAAAATGAACTTAATGGCTTTTCTCTTCCGTTACCATTACCATTGGTAGGATAATTTTGGAAAGCCAGAGATTGTTGAGGCACTCCGATCGCAATTCCTGCTTGTTCAAAAGCTGGTTTGATGCGCAAACGAAATTCCCGCCCCACTACAAACTGTTGTATCGGTGCAGTCTTTATCCAAACCTGAATCAAAATTCCTCTGTGGGAAATATTATCTACTCCCAAAATAGACGCAGGTTCTAATATTTTATCATGCCATTCGGGTTCGCTGCGCATTTGCTCCGAGACTTCAGCAATCACTTCTAGCGCTTTTCTCGCATCTGCACTATAGGCAATTTCCACTAAGAAATCTACACGAGACCACTCT
The DNA here is from genome assembly GCA_049647275.1 of Microcoleaceae cyanobacterium. GTDB lineage: Bacteria > Cyanobacteriota > Cyanobacteriia > Cyanobacteriales > Microcoleaceae > JASJEE01. The sequence continues at coordinate 6,470 of JBARXI010000756.1, read as the reverse complement.
TTTGTCAAGTTTTGCACTACCTCAAAACTACCATTGGGAACAGTAATTAACCGGCCTTCTGCACCTCGCAATTGAGTTAAATACAGATTCATGTGTTCGACAAAACCTGTTACATCTCCAATTTGAACTATATCTCCGACTGCATATTGATCTGTCCACAAAATCAAGCAACCATTGATCACATTATCAACTTTGGGCTTGAAAACATAGGTTGCTGCCACACCAATAATTCCGGCTCCTGCTAGGGAAAAACCTAATGCTTGTACCGTCAAGAAAATGGCAGTAATATAAATGACAAAGCTGGTTGCCTGGATGATGGCATTTGAGTAGGTATTTACTCTCTTGGTATATCTTTCTGGCATTGTGGAGCTAAGTTGTGCTTCTGTTGCCCACTTGTTTAACCAAAAGTCTATCAGGAAGTGACTGGCTTTGTCTATTATACTGGCAACCACCCAAATTACTAGAATTTGTACATATTGTGCGAGTATAAACCAGAATAACGCGCGAGTTTCGGAGAAGGTCGCTAGAATTAAACTAATTCCTCCTACCCAGATAAATACTTGCGCCCACAGTAGCAGTTGCCAAAGTAAAACAGCTATATTTTTTTGTTGCTTTAAAAGAAATTGTTCCTTCAAAGAAACTTTTGGTAAAGTTTGCCAAAAGTTTTCTAAGCGATCGGCAAATGCTAGGGGTGCGTTTTCTAGCATTGCCAGCAACATTGTAGGAGAAGTCGTTTTTAGTTGATTATTTTTAACTGCTTTTTTGTTGGTGCTGACTGATGGTTTTGCTTGATTTACTTGGTTTGATTCTGAAGCTAAATTGTTTTTTTCCGAAGAAAGTTCTTCCGGGTTTATTTTTAAGGCATCATCTAACTCTTTGAGTTGTTGTCTCAAGTCATGAGTTTTCGTTTTTAAGCGTTTTTGTATCCATTGTAAACTCCTACCTAGCAAGATTGAAACTAAAATAATGATTGATATTCTTAGGGGAATTATCCAAGGTTTTTTAGCATAATATTCTTGTTGTTTTAAGACTTGGCTAAGTTGTTTTCTTATTTGAGTTTGCCATTTTTTAGCTAACTCTATTTCATTATTAACAAAGTTGGCACTAACGTCATATTTTGTGACTGTGAGCAAGGTTTGTTTTGTTAGTCCTGGCTGTTGAGGCACGAACAAAACTGTTAAGTCGTTGAGAGTTCCAATTTCAATTCTTGGTGTTTTAGGATGAATATTTAGATTTTGATTGTCTAGTTGACTATTGACATTATTAAGAATATCTGGGGAGATTTTTTGGGTAATTTTTTGTAGCTTATCAAGCTTGGGGGGTAATGTTGGTTGAGTTCGTTCTGTTGACTGATTGTTTGATTTTGGTTGTTGATTTTGACTTGGGATTTCTTGATTTTTGTTGGTTTCAACTTGGTTTATTGATTTTAAAATTTGTTGGAGATTAATTTCTACCGTTTTGGCTCGCTGCTCAACTGTTTTGATAGAATTGCTATCTTCTGTCTGTATTGGTGGTGTCGCTAATGTCAGTATATGTTGCCCATTAAACCAGACTTTACTACACATTAAGTTGCCACATTTGAATGGTTTATTAAACCACTCAAATATAGGTTGATTATTTTCTGGTGTTTCTATCGTAGGCAAAAATGGTATTTGACCTAGAGCAACAGGAACCCAGGTAATTGTAATAGCAAAAGTTAATAATGTCGTCAGAATAAATTTGCTAGTTGAACGAAATCTACTACCACTTTTAGTATGTTTGGCTCTGATGTTCCTGTTGATGGTTTTGAATATATTTCTGAACAATTTAGCTTTTTTTGTACTAACCATAAATTACCTTAAATTCTGAACGTATTAACGGTTTGAAAGCCATTAGTTTAGCTAATTACTAATAACAATGGCTAATTTATCTTAGCCATTGTTATTAATAACTATCGCTCCCAGATACCTTATCATAACTTAACATTTTTGACAATTTAAGAGTATAGATAATATCTGTGAGTGTTTATCTTAGCTGTGACGTTACTCTGGCAATCATTGAGACTTTTTGTCCGCCAGATTTTGATAATTTATTCTAAAGTTTATTGCTGAAAAGTATTAGCTATTCAGATAATATTTGGAGAACTGAAGTCTTTGATAATTTAGGCCAACTTTATTTGAATAGTACAAATTAAAAATCATTCTTGAGATAGAGTAAAACTAATTATAAAATGAGTTATGCAGAGACGCTATTTATAGTGTTAAGAGGGTATCTATAAATAAAAAATTAAGCCTTGATGTAGGGTTGGTTAGGCGGAAATAATCTCACTCTCATCAAATAATATTTTTCTCGGCATCGTAACCCACCGAATACTAAATATTTGAGGCATTTCTTTAGATTTATTTTACCGAAAAATTGTGGTTTAAAGCCTCCCCTTGATCGGGTATAATAAATAAAAATTTTCATGATTAATCAATCCTGTTCTTTTCAAGGAAAGGTAATTGTTAATTATTCATTATTCATTATTCATTATTCATTGTTGAAAGATACCTTCTAAGGGTTGAGGATTATTTTAGGTGCCTAGATTTTTTTGGTGAAATAATGAAATGAGACTTATCCTTTCGCGCTCCCGTGTTCAAGAAATTCCTAAATATCTGAAAAATAAAAGTAATTTTTATCAATTTTGCATTAGGCATTTTATTGTACGATCAAATTCATTTTCCTAAAATACAAATTATCTGGACTTTAATTAGAGCTTACCGATCTACTCTAAAAGTATTTACAGATAAAGGCTTTAAGCTTTTTCGTGGGAAAAAAAGTGAGTATTTTTAGCTTAACGGAGCTAAAAATACTCACTTTTTAAGCAGACGAGGGCGACAAAATTGAGGGACAATTTTTTCTTCTAACTCCTCTTTCTTCCCCATTTCTTCTGACTCGGAGACTCCTGTTTGCGGAGCATTCCGTAGGAAATTATGACTCCTAACCTTCACAAAAATACTTTGAAGAGCAAACCCTAATTATATATAGCAAGATGAAATGATTCATGAAAGAAATGGGTTACTTTAAGGCAGAAGACAGATGGCAGAAGCAAAGGGAGAAGGAAGAAGTTTTCAAAAAGTCTAGGAATTTTACAAATGATTTAGGATTGCTATAGAATATTGTCAATATTTAATAAGTAGTCAGGAAAATTACACCATTACCAACCTGGCAAACAATCTAGAAAAAGAAATTGGTTAGTACATCTGTTTTATTGCGAGGGGGTAAGTTGAAAAAATCATTACTTGCTTACCATTCCTGACTTTTGGTTATTCATTATTCTACTCGCTGCCAATTTTTTATATCCCAAGTATTAGCATCCCAAGGTGAAGCTTCTACTCCAACCAATGCATTACTAATACCTTGAGCATTAGCACGATGAACTATCGGCATAACTGCAAGATCATCATACAATAATTCATCCATTTGTTTAATTAACTCAGCGCGTTTTTCTGGATTAAGTTCGGTAGTAGTTTGTTGCCAGAGTTTATCGTATTCAGGATTACAATAACGAGCATAATTTGGAGACTGCCAATTATTATTTTTCTGAGCAATTTCTGCACAAGTCCACCATTTTAAATGGGGTCCTGGATCGGGGCTGTCATTACCTGTAAAAAATTCCTGTAAATCTGCATAAAAGTGATTTAATGTATCAGTATTAGCCGGGTCGCCAGAGAAGAAAATACTAGGGTCAATACTTTTTAGCTCTACTTCTATTCCTAAAGATTGTAATCCCTGTTTAACAATTTCTTGAGTTTTTTGGCGCACCGGATTAACTGATGTTTGAAATAAGACTTTCATCTCTACTCCATCTTTATCCCGAATGCCATTATTATTAGTATCTTGCCATCCCGCTTCATCTAATAATTTTGCTGCTTTTTCAAGATTAAATTCATAGGTAACTTTGTCAGATTTATACATTTGAGGAGAGACAATTAATTGAGCAGTAGGACGACCTGTCGAACCATATAATTGTTTGGCAATATTATCCCGGTCAATAGCCAAATTAAAAGCTTCACGAACTAGGCGATCGCTCAAGAAAGGATGGGGAAATTCTATACTGGATTTTTCTCCATTTTCTGCTACTTTATTAGGGTCAGAAAAGTTAAACATAATCCGCTCAACATAGGGACCAAAATTAGCAACTACTTTTCCTTTTCCTGCTGCTTCTAACTGCTGGAGAATATTTGCTTCTACCTGCAAATTATAAGCATAATCAGCATCACCTGTTTGTAAAACTGCTCGTGCTGCGGAAGTAGCATCTCCTCCACCTTTTAGTTCGACTTTTTTAAAGAAAGGTTTGTCTATTTCCCGATAATTCGGGTTAGGTTCATAGATAATAATATCGCCTGGTTTAAATTCTACAACTTGATAAGCACCTGTACCGATAGGTTGTTGATTAGCAGGTGCTTCTCGAACATTTTTACCATTAAATTCTGCAAAAATATGTTTGGGTAAAATCATCCCATTTTGACCAGTAAATGGCACAGACCAACCGGGAGTAACATCTTTAAAAGTAATTTTAATTGTATAATCATCAACAGCTTCTACTGTTTGAATTCCTGAATAATATTCGGTACTAGCAGCAGCTACATCTGGATTAGTAATAAATTGATAAGTAAAAACGACATCTTCGGCTGTAAACTTTTCCCCATCCGACCATTGAATATTATCTTTTAACTTCCAGGTAACAGACTTACCATCTTTGGCAAGACTACCATTTTCTACCGTGGGAATTTCTGCTGCTAAAAAAGGAATAAGTTTGTCGTTTTTATCGTAACTTGCTAAAGGTTCGTAAACTATTCGAGCAGCATCAAAATCTTTAAAACCTGTAGCTAAATGAGGATTAAGAATTGTTGGCGCTTGCCAGTAGAGTAATTTTAGAACATCACTCTTTGGGGTTGAAGTAGAAGTTTTATTTTCTGGAATTTGATTTTCTGGAGTAGTGCAAGAAGCAAATAATAATGTACAGAAAAGTGATAAAAATACTAAGGGTAAAAATAAGTTGGGAATTTTCACTCGTTTCCCGATAAATTTTAGTAACATTGGTACTTTTTAATAATTTATTGTAGTTGTTTCATGTTGCCCCATTATACCCTCTGTCGGATGTCTTAATACCAAATCTTGACTGCCACTCTACTTTCGCAACTTCGGCGGGTGCTGCTTATATTGGAAAGGGTGTGGAATGTGGGTAAAAACAGCAAGAACCAAACTTACTTTTTATACCAAGGGCGACCGAATAATATTACAAATAACTCATAAGCAGGTACAGAAAATAGATTACCTATTAGAGCCTATTAAAACCCTTACACAGTAAGGGTCGCTATGTATAAATAATTTTGTTTAACTGCTTACCATTGAGCATTAAAGGTTTGGAAATTTGAGAAACTCTCTTTATTTAGTGCATCAATTTCCGACTTCCTTGCGAGGAGAAACCTTTTATTTACCTATCACCTAAAACCTACTTGTAGCAAGATTTTTTGCAAATGGTATTACATTTCAAACATCAAAAAAATTAAAAAAATTTTAGTAGGGGTAATTTCCTCCGGAATGCTCCGCAAACATGAATTACCCCTACTATTTAATATAGGTTAAATTTTTTTGCTCAAGTTAGCCGATATTAACTTTAACTACTTGATTTTTTTCTGCTTCAGCTTTGGGCAAATGTAGATTCAAAATTCCATCTTTATATTCGGCTTTTACTTGTTCATTTTGAATTCTCGTCGGCAAAGGAATTACTCGTTGAAATGAACCATAACGAAATTCCGAACCTGTCATACCATTATTTTCTGTCTGAGTTTTTTGACGACGTTCTCCTTTAATTGCCACAGCTTCGGCAGTCACTTGTATATCTAAATCTTTAGGTTCTAAACCTGGTACTTCTAGTTTTAAATTAACCGCATCTTCTGTTTCGTTAATTTCGGCTGCTGGGCTAAAAGTTAAGGATTTTTCTTGATTATTGTCATCTGGGTAAAATTCATCAAATAACCGATTCATTTCTTTTTGCAATGAGTCGATTTCCCGCCAGGGAGAAAAACGTACTATAGCCATATTTATTACCTCCTAAATTTTGGTTTTATCTGAATTTAATTTATTTGTTGTTTTGAATTTAGCTGAAGTTTAGTAGTTATGAATTTCGGTTGTTTGGAGAGATGGGATATAATTTTCCGTACTGTTTTTTCCCATCTCTATAATTTCCTGCATTAATTGATATTAACAATTTCCTACATTAGCCAATATTAACCTTAACTACTTGATTTTTTTCTTCTTCAGCTTTGGGCAAATGTAGATTCAAAATTCCATCTTTATATTCGGCTTTTACTTGGTCATTTTGAATCCTTGTCGGTAAAGGAATTACTCTTTGAAATGAACCGTAACGAAATTCAGAACGAGTCATACCATTTTCTTCGGTCTTGGTTTGTTGACGACGTTCACCTTTAATTGCCACAGCTTCG
>JBARXI010000755.1:0-1568 GCA_049647275.1 Microcoleaceae cyanobacterium | reverse complement strand
AGTATACATACGAATGTCCCTAGTTTACCGCTACATGGAAGACTACACAGCAGCTGAAGAGATCATCAGGGAAGGGCAAAAAAAATACCCTGACTTTATAGGATTAGTCTCTGAATCTGCTGAAATTGCTATGGTTCAGTGTAACTGGTCAGAAGCTATCTGCTGTTGGGAGACTGTGCTGAGTATGTCTAAGAACCCAAGCCAAGATAATTTTTTGCTCCCCAAATCAGGTAAAATAGACGATTGGTGGGAAGGGCATTGGCAAGCAATCGCTTTGTATTTACAGAGCGAAACAGATAGCTTAGTATCAGCAAATTTGTACACTAAGATTGCTGAAGTATTGATTTCTAGAGAATATTTGGTAGAAGCCGATCAGCTTCTTGAAGCTAGTCTCAAAAAATATTCGACAGATTTGCCGATGGCTGTACTTTACGCCAAAATAGCCATGAAACAGAAGGATTGGTCTAATGCTATCAATCGATGGCATTCAGTCATCAACAGACAAGGCAATGATATTCCTGTTGATGCTTATTCCAGTCTCAGCCTTTGTTACCATCTAATTAGTGATAACAAAAAGGTAGCTAACATAATTAAACAAGGATTAAATCAAAATTCATATCTAGCAAATACGATACAAGCATTTAAGGAAAACGAACAGATATTATTAAACTGCAAAAATCAAGATTTGGACAAAGAGTTGACTTGCTTGTACATGATTCGCTATCACTCTAATACAATGCTTGCAAAGCAAATACAGTCAGGTATATATATTTCAAAAAATGAGATTGATAAACTTATAGAAGAGATGATTCCAGAGAAAACGGGAAGCGTTGATAATACCTGGGGATTTAGATTTTTAAGAAAGGTTTCAAGGAGGATTTCATTAAGATTCAGTCGTACTTTTAAAAGCAAATATTTACCACAAAAAGTTATAGCAGATGCAATATTTCCTCAAATTTTGACTTGCTCATATTATTTGATCCCTTTAAGGCACTTAGCTCGAAAATTTGCCTGCAAACACCAAAAACAACTAGTATTTCTTGAACTGACATCTCAACAAATAGAACTATTTCCAAAATTTGATTCAATTGAGTTATTATTCTTTTACTACGAACTGAGAAAACGAGGTGTAAATGCTTTTCTTTGTCTAAAAAATGAATCAAAAAACAAGGAATTATCTAAGTTTAAATTGAAATTTTTTCCAGGTAATTTTTGGTCACTAAAAAAACTAATAAACAAAAATATAAAAAAATCAAAAAGCGAGTTGGCGATCGTACCGGATGGTATTAGGGGAGTAGAACGCATAATAGTAAATTACAAAGATGCTCACATATTTAAAACGCCTGCAATAACATTTTCTCTATCTCATACAAATAAATACTCAGTTAAGCAAATTGAATTTACGGACTCGCTTTATAAAAATAATTTAAGTCCGAAAAGTTTTGATATTTCGTTTGAAAGGCTTTTCACACTCAAAAATCTCTCTGAAGATGGTCAAATTATAACGGATGAAGTCCTAATTTCTGATAAAATTAATCCAAATTTACTTTACTGGCTCAATTATACAT
>JBARXI010000754.1:0-24575 GCA_049647275.1 Microcoleaceae cyanobacterium | reverse complement strand
GATAACAATAATATAATTGGCAGAGTTGCGAAAAGACTTCCTTGAGCATCCCCTTGTTTTTCTGCCTCTCCGGCAACTTCAGACCAATAACCAGATGGTAGTTCAAAATCTGAATCATTTAATTTTTGCTGCCATTTTGTCAGAACTTCCGAAGGTAAAGTTCCAGAAGCAATAAAACCTTGAACTAAGTTTACCCGTCTGCCATTACGTCTTTTAATAACTGAAAATTGTGGTTCTAATTCTATTTCTGCCAGAGCTGAGATAGGTATCGTATTAGTTGAACTTAAGCGATTTTGGTTAAAACTGGAGCCAGTGGCTTGTAAATCTAAGGATGTAATTTGACTAACATCTCCTCTTTGAGCATTCGACACCCTCACCCGCACTGGTAATTCTTCAACATCTTCCAGAATAGAGCCTCCCAAATTCCCCTCTAGTAAAGTTTCCAACTGTTGGGAAAGAGCCGCGCGGTCAAGTCCCGCCATACGAACTTCTTCTTCATCCACTAGCAATTTTAGTTGGGGTCGAACTTCGCTTAAGGTGTCGCGAGTATGAGTTACTTTGGGCACTTGAGATAATAGCGCTCTGGCTTGTTCTCCTATTTGTTGTAAACGGTTTAAGTTTGGGCCATAAAGTCGCAGTTCGACTGGTGCATCAAAAGGTGGCCCTTGTTCCAATTGTCGAATTAAAATTTGAGCTTCAGGAAATGCGGCATCAACTTCTGTCTGAAGTGTATTAACTAATTCTGATGTAGCGATGGAATTTAACTGCAAAAATCCTTGAGCGTAATTTGAATATTGTTCTTTACCTGCTTTTAAGTTGTAGTAATATCGAGGCGCACTGCGTGCTAAAAACCACTGTAGTTCATTAATTTCTGGGTGTTTTAAAATTAGTTCTCGGATTTCCAAGGCAGTATTTTTTGTTTTTTCAATAGAGGTCAAAGCAGGTAATTCTAATTCTATTTGCACCTGGTCTCTATCGACGGGAGGAAAGAATTGTTCGGGAATACTGCTAATTTGAATTAAACCAATTATCGGTAAAGTTACGCCTAATAATACACCTAACAAAGGGGTACTAAATATAGTGCGTAAAGTGAGTTGATAAATTTGAGTTAAATAAGAATTAGAGAATCCAGTTTTCCACCATTTATCTTTGATATTTTGCCGGGAATTATCGTCGGAACTAGAGTATAAATTTGCTGCTATAGCTGAATTGACTGTAATTGATAAAAACAATGAAGAAGTAACAGCTAAAATCACACTTATACCAATACTGCCAACAAATTCTCCAGACGCACCAGGCATTATTGCTATTGGTACAAATGCCAGAACTGTAGTTAAAGTTGAAGCCATTAATGGCAAAAATAAATGATGAATTGCTTTAGTAATTGCAGCTTCCGGTTTTAATCCAGAAAGTATATTTTGACTAACTTCATCAACAACAATAATTGCCGTATCAATCAATAATCCTAAAGCCACAATTAATCCAGTTATTGACATTTGATGTAGAGGCACATCTAGCAATCCCATCAACCCTAAGACCATAAAACTAGATAAAGGCAATGCTAAAGCCACAACAATTGCAGATTTCCAACCCATTAAAAAAACCGTAATTCCAAATACCAATAATCCACTAATTAACAGATTAGATATCAAACTTTCTAAGCGAGTTTCAATATAACTACTTTGATTAAAAATAATCTCCAGCTTCATACCTTGACCAAGCTGTTTACGGAATTTCTCAACCGTTACTTCTGCTGTTTTTGCCCAACGGTCTATTTGATAATCAGATTCTACAAATACAGCTAAAGCAGAAGCAGGACGACCATTAATCAACGTTAATTCCTTAGGCGGTTGAGCAATAGTTTTTCTCACCTCAGCAATATCCCCAAGTTGAGCAAATTGCCCGCGATCGCTAAAACTAATAGGAATACTCCGAATCCGTTCTAGAGAATCTATATCCGAGTCAACTTCCAAAAGTAAATCATTATTAAAACTGCGAAATTGACCAGCCGAAACTTTAGCATCACTATCCTGAATTTGTCTGGATAATTGTTGAGAAGTTAACCCAATACTAGCTAACCGAGCAGCATCTATTTCCACCACAATTTCTTCATTTTGATTGCCAAAAAATGCTACTTTTTCTGTTCCAGGCAATTCTAATAATTCATCTTCCAATAACTCAGATAAACGCTTGAGAATAGCATAATTAGGTTCACTATCTTGCTCCCAAATTAAAGCAGCAATCAAAGCATAAGCCTTAACCTCAAGTTCCTTTAATCGTGGTTTACTCGTACCAGGAGGTAATTGAACAGTAGCTTGATTTAACTGTTCTCTAATTCTTAACCAAATTGTATCAGCCTCCATTTCTTCCACAGATTCTAATAGCTCAATTTGAATAATAGAACTCCCTGCTCTAGAGGTTGAATCATAAGTTTTAATTTCCTCAATTTCAGATAATTCTGCTTCTATTTTTTCCGTAACTAAAGCTTCAACTCGTTCAGCATCAGCTCCAGGCAAAAAAGTTGTTATGACCGCCTGACGAGAAACTAATTCAGGGTCTTCAAGTCGTGGCAACGTGAAAAAAGCTGAAATTCCCCAGGTAATAATTATTAGTATTGCTAGGACTAATAACCGAAAGTTCCGATAAAAGATAGTAGTCATTTTTCTTTGAAGAAGGTGTTAGGTGTTAGGTGTTAGGTTTTAGGTTTTAGGTTTTAGGTTTTAGGTGGTAGGTTTTAGGTTTTAGGTTTTAGGTTTTAGGTTTTAGGTTTTAGGTGGTAGGTTTTAGGTTTTAGGTTTTGGGTTTTGGGTTTTAGGTTTTGGGTTTTAGGTTTTGGGTTTTGGGTTTTAGGTTTTGGGTTTTGGGTTTTAGGTTTTGGGTGTTAGGTTTTCGGTTTTAGGAGTTTTTGCCTAGCTCCATCAATTTTTAAGGAGTCAGTGGTTTTATTGCGTATGTCGCAATAGGAATTTTTGCCTAGCTTCATCAATTTTGGGATGTGGGTACTTTTATTACCGAAGTAATTTTTGCCTAGTTCCATCAATTTTTGGAGAGTGGGTACTTTTATTGCGTATATAGCAATAGAAGTTTTTGCCTAGCTCCATCAATTTTTGGAGAGTGGGTACTTTTATTGCGGATGTAGCAATAGAAGTTTTTGCCTAGTTCCATCAATTTTTGGAGAGTGGGTACTTTTATTGCGGATGTAGCAATAGGAATTTTTGCCTAGTTCCATTTTTAATCTGACAATGCCAAAAATTGTGCAAATACACGAATCTCCCTATCTCCCCATCTCCCCATCTCCCTATCTCCCCATCTCCCCATCTCTCTATCTCTCTATCTCCCCATCTCCCCATCTCCCCATCTCCCCATCTCCCACATTCTCCTGACTCCCGACTCCTTCTTGAAAGCGAACAAATTGACCAGGCGCTAATTGATTAGTTCCAGTCGTCACAACCAACTCTCCAGGTTGTAACACTCCCCGCACCAGACTCCGGTCTCCCTCCGTATACAAAACCTCAACCATTCGTTTTTCAGTCTGATAAGTTCCCAGAGGCAAATCAAACTCTGACTCCCGCGCAGATACAAGAGCAAAACAAGCCAACAACCCCCGCTCTCCCCAAACCAAAGCAGAAGTAGGCAACCAATATCCTTCCATGTTATGAGTCTGATTTAATCCCAGCCGAACAACAGTACCCGGAGCCACAACTTTAGGTAGTGCCAAAATCACAGTTTGAGTCCTAGTCATAGAATCTACCTCTGGTAAAAGAGAAAGCACCTTCGCACTATAAATTTTCTCTCCCACCCTAACTTCCTGCTGACTACCAATTCTCAAACTGGGAGTATTCGCTGGCGGCACCCCAACCCTAACCTTCCTTTCACCCCCCTCAACCAAACGCACAACCGCTTGACCAGAATTAACCACAACTCCCTCATCTAAATAGCGGACTGAAACAGTACCAGAAAAAGGTGCAAATAGAATACTCATTCTCAGAACAACATCAATTTCAGAAATTTGTGCCTCGAAACCTCTAATTTCTGCCTGTTGAGCCTCTATTTGTTCGCTGCGAGTTCCAGCAATAAGTTCATCTAACTGACTTTGCACCTGACGCACCCTGGCTCGTTGAGCCTCTATTTGTTCGCTACGAGTTCCGGCAATAAGTTCATCTAACTGACTTTGCACCTGACGCACCCTGGCTTGTTGAGCCTCTATTTGTTCAATGCGAGTTCCAGCAATAAGTTCATCTAACTGGCTTTGAGCCTGGCTGACCCTAGCTTGTTGAGCTTCTATTTGTTCGCTACGAGTTCCTGTTTGTAATTTTTCTAGTTCGCTCTGTGCTTGCTCAAGTCTTGCTTGTAAAGTATCTGCCTGAGTTGAAGCTTCATCAAACTGCTCTTGAGAAATTGCCCCTTCGGTATAAAGTTCTTGACGTCGTTTTTCCTGAAGGCGAGCCAGTTTTACTTGCTCTTCTAAATCTAAAACTCCCGAACGAGCAACTTTTATATCTTCAATACGCGCTCCGGTTTGCAACTCCTGTAATTTTGCTTGTTCTTGGAGTAGGGATGCACGAGTCGCTGCAATTACTTCTGGTCTCGGCCCGGTTTGCAATTCCTGTAATTTTGCTTGTTCTTGGAGTAGGGATGCGCGAGTTGCTGCAATTACTTCTGGTCTCGGTCCAGTTTGCAACTCCCGTAATTTTGCTTGTTCTTGGCCCAAGGATGCACGGGTTGCTGCAATTACTTCTGGCCTTGCTCCATTTTTTAGTTCTTTGAGAGTAGCGATCGCTCTATCTTTCTGTGCTATTAATACTGCTTTTTGAGCTTTTGTTTGGCTGGTGTCGAGTTGAGCAATAACTTTTCCCTTAGTTACTTCTTCTCCTTCTTCTATATATATAGATGTGAGTAAACCAGATTTTTCAAAGCCTAATTCACTGCTTCTTTTGGCTTCTACAATTCCTGTGTAATTTTGGGAAACGGAATAGGAGTTTACTAATTTAATTGGAATAGCTTGAACGGATAGGATATTGGGAAGAGTGTTTTCTAAGTTTGCTTGGGCAGGAGTATTCTGCTCCCGGAGAAATCTTAGACCGCCAAAAGCTATTGCTAAAATAATTAATACCAAGCTAACCCGAATAAATTTTCTATTCTTACCTTTAGGCTGGAAGTTGGTTGCCTCAGATTGAATGGGTAAGGTTTCCATCTCGTCAGTTAAGATTTCTACTTTGCCATTTATTTCATGGGGCTGAGAGTCTAGCAATTTTTTCTCTGTCATTGCTTTAAAATTTAACTCAAGTAGAGATTATAGGGTTTTGGTTAAATAACGACTTACATAAAATTCTCTGTTTGCTAACTCTGGTGTCAGGTGCGTTGCAACCTACTCGACTACAAGTAGAGCGACTCCGTAATATCATGTCGTCAAGAATGCCTACAATAAAGTTTATGGTCTATGGTCAGGAACTTTTACAGAGAAAAGTTTGAGCCTCTTTTTCAACAATTAATAATTAATAATTAACAATTAACAATTAATAATTACCTCTGCTTGAAAAGAAGAGGATTGACTAAAAGGAAAATTTTTTCTTGTTTCCCCTTGTCTGGCGACAGCTCGTGGCGCCGCAGCCAAGGAGAGGCTTGAAACCTTAATTATTCGGTAATACCACTTAGGGAATAGCAAAAAATAAATTATCCAATGTGTAGAATTCCTCTGCTCCGGTGTTCCGGTGTTCCGGTACTCCCTCCTACCCTAGGTTTAATACAATAGGATATTTTTTGATTTTTTCTCTTTTCCCTTATGGGTTTAATACCCACGCGCGTCATGAGCAGTGCAAATTTGGTAGGTGGGGCTTTAAATCCCCATCGACCTCTCGGTGACTCGTGAGTTCCTGACTCCTTCTTCATATATTATGGGTAATTAACCTGACATGATATAAGTCCTAATAAATTAGAGAATTTTAAAACAGTCGTTTGATTTACTGTAATTAAAACATACGTTTGAAATAATTGCAACAGTAGCTGATTGATGATTAAATCAAATTAAGCTGCATACTTTGGGAGATAAAAATACAGCTGAATGGGTAAAAATTCAACTATTGACACAAAAGAACAAATTCTCAATGCTGCCGAGAAACTATTTGCCTCTCTAGGCTTTGCGGGAACTTCACTACGGGCCATAATTCGGGAAGCGGACGTGAATCTAGCGGCCATCCATTATCACTTTGGTTCAAAAGAAGAACTATTTATTGCAGTAATTCGACGAGTAGCACAACCCATTGTCGAAGAGCAACTGCGCCAACTGACAATTCTAGAAGACTCAGAAAACCTCCCTTCAGTACCAGATATTTTAACAGCCTTTATTGCGCCACCCCTCAAGATGATTCAAGAGCGATCGGAACAATGTCTAATTCATGCACAGTTTATGGGGCGTTGTCGTGCCGAACCCTATCCAATTCAGAAACTAGCCGATGCAGAATTTAGAAGCAGTCAACAGAGATTTTTATATATACTGGCAAAAGTGCTCCCCAATCAGTCTCCCGCAGAATTGAAGTGGAAACTTGATTTAGTCGTTGCGATGCTTGTGCGTGTTCTGTCTCAAATTGAGCAATTAGAACTGCTGAGTGAAAAAAGTTCTATAGAGGAGATTGACAATCTTGTGCAGCGCCTTGTGACTTTTATCAGTTACGGAATTAGTGCAGAATCAGGAGTCGGGAATAATAAAATGTCTTAAGCGATTATCTTCCTACAACTACAAACAATTGCAAAGTTACGATCGCTTAGATAATTAGATCGAAAGTATGAACTTTAAGTAAGTAGGGAATTCAGAAAATACTTGCAGATGACAATTTTGCAATTGAGGCAGCCACAGGCCGAATAGAGTTTCAACCAAATAGTGGCGATCGCAAAGAAGTACCCATCATTATTGTGGTTAAAGTTGTTCCTTGATTTCTCCTTCTCCTTTCTCCCTTCTCCCTATGAAGTATAAGACTCCTCAAGAGGCTAGATTGAGCTGTTCAAAAAGGTAAAAATTACAGGACTGATGTAGAGCATCAAAAAAATCGGCGGGGGAAGAGTGTTTTGTCTTGCATAGTCAAAAAAATCGTGGTATGATTATGTTAGTGGCAGCCGTTCGCCCATACGCATGACTTTTTATTCAACAAAGATTGAAGTTTTCTATTCCTAATATAAAAGCGATCGCGCAGCGGAACGGATGTTCTATTTCTCAGTTGAACAATAGAAAAATCAGCATTCCTATCAATCATTGTGTGAAGCACTCAGAAAAAATCGGCGAGGGAAGAGTGTATTGTGTTGCATAGTCAAAAAAATCGTGATAGGATAATGTTAGTGGGAGTCGTTCGCCCATGCGCATGACTTTTTATTCAACAAAATACTAATATATTAGCTCCCACCTATTTTTAATGATAAATTATTATAAAGATTTAACCGAAGAAAATATTAGATAGATGTGGAGAGAATAAACATATTATTGTTCTGGATTAACGGCAGAAAACAAAGCAGAATAATCCACATCAGATAAACCTAATTCAATAGTTTTCTCCAAAACTCTACGCACCCCTTCTTGAATACTCACATCAAGTCCTACAGATTCTGCTGCATTAATAAATATGTTCGTATCCTTCAATAAATGTTTAGCTGGAAAATTAGGATTTTCATAATTTCTGTCTAACATTCGTTGTAATTTCTTATCAAATGTCGGAGCATATAAAGCACTATTCCGAACAATTTGCATAAACAAATCTACATCTATTCCTTCCCGAACTATCAATCCTAAACTCAGAGCAAAAGCTGTTGTTAAAGAGCCAATTAATTGATTCATTGCCAACTTAATTGCAGCACCGCTACCTACCGCACCAATATGTAATGGTTCGGGGCTAAATAGTTTTAATAAACCACACCATTTTTCATATTGTTCTGGCAAAGCTCCCACCATAACAATTAAACTGCCAGATTTTACCTGGGGAATACTGCCCAAAACAGGAGCTTCTAAATATTCACCGCCACAAGCCACAACTTCATCTCTAATTTCTTTACTTTCAGCAGGAGAAATAGTCCCCATTTGAATCACAGTACGACCCGATAATTCCGCTTTTGAACTGTCAGATAAAAGTACATTTTGAATAGCTGCAAAATTTGTCAACATCAAAATCAAACATTCAGAACTTTGAATAGCTTCTGCCGGAGAATTAGCAATTTTAGCCCCTACTTTTTGTAAAGGTTCTAATTTTGATTTAGTCCGATTATAAGCAGTAACAATATGATTAGCTTCTAACAGTTTTTCAGCCATTGGTAAACCCATTAAACCCGTACCTAAAAATCCAATTTTCATTACTTATTTACTCTAAATTTTTGTCTCGAAACCATAATTTTGTATACTCGTCAAAATTCTGGCGACACTACTATAAATAAAGTAAATGATCTAGCTGCCAAAGTAAATAGGCATTTCTGAAAAATCATGTAAAAAAAAATCATTGAAATTCCCTAAAACGTTTGTGCAAAAAGCTTATTGATTTGCTGAAAATGTATAATACAAAGGAGTAATATTCGGAGATATTTTTTTATTATCAGCTCCAGAAAATGCTAGGATAATCTCAACTTTTGCATCAACTCAAAAGGCTCAAATAGTTAGTTATCTTAGGGAGGTTTCATGTTAGGGAAATCGACAAATAAAAACTGGTTCTCACGTTTTAGGTATCTCTGTTTATTTTTGGCGACTATTATAGTTTTGATAAGTTGCCAAACAGCTTTAGCTAATGATGGTGATAATGCAAATAATTTTGCCGCAGTAGAAAATATTTGGCTGTTATTAGCTGGCGCTTTAGTATTTTTTATGAATGCTGGTTTTGCATTATTGGAAGCTGGTTTTTGTCGCAGTAATAATTCTATTAATGTCTTGGCGAAAAACTTAATTGTTTTTTGTGTCGCAGCGATCGCTTTTTGGATGTTTGGTTTTGGTTTGATGTTTGGGGATGGGTCAGATCATCCTCCTTGTAGAGGAAGTGCTAATCAAAATGACCAAGAAATAGTTAGTTATCTGGGGCATTTTTCTCCAACAACTGAATATAATAGGTTCGAGCAAAAGTCACAATTTATTCTACTGCCAAAAGATGATAATTCGCTAGGTTTTCCTAGTGAGGGATTTTCTTGTTTGCAGCGTCAGTTTCCCAAGCGTTCTATCGCCTCCTTATTTTTCTTTCAATTAGCATTTGCTGCCACCGCAGCTACTATTGTTTCTGGAGCAGTGGCAGAAAGGATTAAGTTTTGGGCATTTTTCTGGTTTAGTTTTATCTTGGTAGGATTTCTATATCCTATTGTCGGTCATTGGGTATGGTCAGAATATGGTTGGCTCAAACAAGCATTTAATTTTCTAGACTTCGCAGGGTCTACTGTTGTTCATACTTTGGGAGGAACTGCTGCTTTAGTGGGTGCTAAACTACTTAAACCCAGATGGAATCGCTTTGGATATGACCCCCAGGAAGATTTAGATAGTCATATACCACGGGAAGCTTTGCCTCGCGAGTTTGAGAAGCAAGACTATTTTACTTACCCAAGCAACTTAACATCTGCTACCCTTGGATGTTTTATACTTTGGTTAGGTTGGTTGGGTTTTAATGGTGGTTCCACATCTGAGCTACAAAATGTTGGTCATATAATTATAACAACTATAATGTCCGCAGCGACAGGTGGCATAGTTGCAATAGTTTCTACTCCTATAACTGCTTTATGGTCTCAAATATTTGAAAATAATCCAGAAACAGGAAAACCTCAACTTTCATCACTAATTAATGGTATCTTAGGTGGTTTAGTTGCAGTAACTGCTTCTTCTGCTTATATTGATGTTCCTATTGCTATTCTCATAGGTGCTGTTAGTGGAATAATTGTTACTTTAGGTAGCTTACTATTAAGGTTATGGAAAATTGACGATCCAGTAGGAGCTATTCCTGTTCATCTTTTTTGTGGATGTTGGGGTACTTTAGCAGTATTTTGGAGTCTCAGAGGTACTGAAGTATATGAGGATAATTATAATGTTTTAGGTCAGCTATGGTCTCAAATATTAGGATGGTTAATTGTTTTTGTTTTTATATTAATTTTCAGCTGGATAGTCTGGGTATCTATTGGGGTAATTTTATATAGTTTTGATTTGATAATTGGAAATCCCAAAAAGTTATCTAAAACAGGAAATTTATTAACAAAAATTCATAGGATAGCTAGGCAAGGAATTAGAGTAACGCCAAGGGAAGAAATTGATGGAAGTGATGGTTTTTGGGAAAATCCCATAGACACCTAAATATGGTTTGTATTAGTTAATTATTCAGTGGAGATACTGGGCAGTTATTTTTTAATTGAATTAGTTTCTCCCTTACTTTATCTCTTTCATCATCCAATAGTTTAGGATCGTCAGATAACCAACCTTGTAATTGTGTTTGAATATCTGGAAATTTTTCATAATCCTCTGATATCTGGCAGTATGCTTCTACAGCTTTTTCAAACTCAAAAATATTGATGTGCCCTTGTGCCTGTCGGTAGAAAGATTCATTTTTTTGCTCAGATAATTTTTGTTGTTCTTCAAATAATCTATTTTTATTTCTTTCACTTGTAAAAGAATAGGCGAGACAATCATTTCCAGAACTATTTTGCTCAATTAGTGCTTCAATCACCTTTTCTTGATTTTTCACAGACAATTTTTTATCTAATAAAACCCATTCTGACAATATATTTTCTACTTCTCTAAATTTTTCGTATTCCTTAGTAATTTCACACAAAGGTTTTATCGCTTTGTCATATTCTCCAATATTTATTTGATTCCACCCATAACGGTAGAGCAATTCATTATATTTTCTGTCTAATTCATAATTATATGGACACTGTAAATCTAGACTTTCTTCTTTTGTAGACCATTCTCTTCTGACTTTTTCAATGACTCGCGATCGCTCCTTCGTCTCTCCTAAAGCTACATTTATTTCTTCTAACAATCTAGAACATTCTGACCGAGAAGCCTTAGAATTTACTGAGTTACGAATCACAGAAAATGAGTATATTCCAGGAATAACTATAATTAAACTCACCACAAATAAAGCTAAAATTTGTGCTATTTGATTAGGTCCTTGAGAATTATTTTTTCCCTTTTGCATAGGCATTTTGCCGTTGTTATTTGTTTCAGGTAGATTTTTATTTTTTTTAGGAATTTTCTCCATTTGCAGTCTTTCCTCATCAGATAAAGGATATTTTTTTACCAGCCAAATTCGGACTAATTCAACTTTTATCTTATAACCTGTTCGTTCTTCTTTCTCTTCCAAAAAACCATATTCAACTAAACGTTTTTCTACAGACTGCCAATTTTTTATATTATTGTTTTTTCGGTTTTTTCCAAGTTCATTTTGAGCTGCTGCTACTGCACGAAAAAACAACTTTTCATCGTCATCCAAAGGTTCTATAAAGCCTTTTAATACCGCCTCGCCTCCTTCTATTGCTTCGTCTAAAATAAACTTTATATGAGCACGAAATACCTTTTTGATTCCTTTTTCCTTACAATTCCTAAAAATATAAAAGCATAGTAGCTGTGTTAGGGAAGGATGGCCTGCGGATAGTTGCCAAATAGCATTAATTGCATCTGATTCATATTCTAGATTTTTTTTTCTAGCTGGCTCAACAATCAAATCTTGTGTACTTTCCCGATCCAGTAAACCCACTTCTATTGGAGTTTGTTTTTCTAAGAAGCTTTTCAGATAAGTCATATCTTTTACTGGCCTGCCGAAAACTAGAATAGCAAATAGTTTTTCTTCCTGCTTAACAACTTGTTCTAAGCCATCGAATAAGTATTTTCCAGGAGTAGATATTGTTGGTTCTTCTCCTAAAACATCAAACTCATCTAGAAGAATAACTAGTTTTTTACCTGATAAATATTGATTGATAATTTGTGGCAAAAAAAGCTGAAAAAAGTTGTATGAACCATCAGCTTGTTCTCTTACTTTTTTAGGAAGTCCATCAATATTAGCAGCAATCTCGTCAGCAAGATAATTTAGTATTTCAGGGATTGATTTATCTTTATAACCTTGAAATGAAAAAGTAACAAACTTAAAACCATTTTGCTCCTCAGTGAAAAATTGAGGTAGACAAGTTATCAATGAAGTTTTACCAATACGTCGCTGGACGTGCAGCAAAGTTATTTTGATATTAGTTTTTAAATTATTTTCTATTTGTTCAATAGTTTTTTTTCTGCCATATAGCTGTTCTTTGTTATAAATTGGTTTACCAAAAATATAAGGATTTCGTATGAAGTTATTATGGTTTGTATTCATTTCAAATAAAAACTTCCTATAAAATTTTAGAGACTATCAGTCAAGTAAATATGAAATAGAAAATTAACGCTATAGATGATTTCTCTTCACCCAAATTCCTTCATTCCTATAGCCTTCCATAACAATAGATAACAGTTATTCAAGGGCATACATAAGTCGCAAATATTTTAGTATCCTGTATTAATAGGCCAATTTTATAAAATTTACAACCATCTACACCATGATTATAACCTGATTAACTTAATATTTATAGTCGTTTAATTACTATGCGATCGCATCCATTTACCAGGGCCACTATTCCAAATTTGGCCGATAAAAGACCTTTGAGGAAATAATTTGTTTATTGTCTCTATTTCTGTTTTTAATGAATGTCGTTTCAATAACCAAAGTCGAAGTAATTCAATTTTTACTTTATAGACAGGAATTATGTTTTTTCCTAATTCTTGTTCTCCTATTTGTTGCAAAAATCCCAAATCAACTAAATGTTCTGCTGCTTTAGTTAATTCTTCTTTCATTTTTTGTGTAAGTTTTCTGCCATATCTTTCTAGTATCACTATTTCTAGTCTCATTAATGGACTAACAATATTTGATTTATAGGATTTTATAGCTATTTTTTGAGCTTCAGCTACTGCGGATAAAATTAATTTTTCTTGAGTAGATAAAATTTCTAGAGAGGATACAAAAGCAGCTTCACCTTGTTCCAGAGATACATCTATAATTTCTTCAACATCTTCATGACTCACATTCCATCGGTTTTGATTTCTAGCCCGTTGAAATAAATTAAAGCATAATAATTGAGTATAATAAGGATGCCCACTTGCCAACTCCCAAATTGCTTCAATTGCTTCAGGCTCATATTCTAAAACTCCCTCAGCAATCCCAGTAATTAATTTTTCAGTATCAGACTTATTAAGTAATCCCAACTCTTTGTGAGATACTTTTCCAAATAAATATCGGATAAATTCTAGACTATTTCCTCTTCTACCTATGAACAAAATAACGAATAATTTTTCCTGATTAATAATTGAACTTAATAAATTTATAAATGGGTTAATATTAGTAGAATTATTATCCCACAAAACATCAAATTCATCTAGGAGTAGGACTAAATTTTTTCCCTCTAATTTATCATAAATCTGTTCTAACAAAATCTCAACAAATCGTTGTGGTTCTACCTTAAAATCCTCCTGAGTAGGGATAGTTATCCTGCTCCTGGATATTCCTAACCAATCAATTATATCCCCAGCAAAATTATACAAAATTTCATCCAAAGAATAATGATGTTTATCTTCTAGAGAAAGTGGAACAAAGACAAATTCATCTACACTAACAGATCGAGAAATATAATTCATACATGAAGTCATGCCAATACGTCTTTGTCCGTGCAATACAATTACCTTTGCCCTAGAAGTAAGTTGCTCTTGAATAAAACTTACAATTGTTTCACGTCCAAATAAGTATTCTGGAGCATAAACTGGACGACCGATAGTGTAAGGATTTTTAATCAAAGTCATTGAATTTTGCATTTTAAGAATTAAATCTGATTAGGTTTGCACTACTCTTTTTCTTCTGATTTATTGAAAGGGATAAATCCCGAAAATATTTTCAGAATAGGTCGTCCAATTTTAAGAAAAAATGATGTATTTTCTTTTATTTCCTCTAGTTGTTGAGCAGTAATCTTGATTCCAGATATGTCAAACAATATTTTACGCTTTTTAGGTTCTGAAATACTTTCAGCAAATTCCTGAACAACTAAATCTTGCATTAAAGAAGAATAAAAATTATATTTCTTCTGCTCTGAAAGCTCATAGATAACTCCTTGTTGCTGCAAATCTGTCAGTATATTTTTATTACTGCCAAATACTTTATCAATATCATCAACAGAATAACGATCTCCACTTAACTCACCTTTTGAATTTTTAATAACAATCAAAAGTAAAAGTTTTTGCTCGTCTTCAGTCAAATCTTTCCATATATCCTTAAATATCTGTTCGGTTTGATTTTTAAATCTAGCTTTAAAAGTATTAATATCGATACCTCGATCAGATTGAGACAATACATGACCTGCGTGTTGAAGTAAGATTGGACATCCACCTGTCATTTCTAACACTTTTTCTTTCTGAATATTGTCGGGAATTGAAATGAAGAAATCACCATCGGAATGAAAAAAATATTTATCAATATCCTCCTGATTAAAAGGCTTTAAATCTACATATAGATAATGATTATACCAAGGAGAACCACCACGAGGAAGTTTTGGGCCTAACTCATCTAACTTTCGGAATGCAGCAACAACCGTTGAGAAATATTGACCTTCTGTACTATGAACTGCTAGGTTACGCAACCCACTTAAAAAAGTCTGCATTTCTCTAGATTTTTCCAGGTTATTAATATAGTCATCTTCTGTACGAAGTATTCCATGATAGTCATCTAATAGTAATAATAAAAATTTATCTCTTTTCCCAATCTCTCTGAGAATCTGCCGTATGTCTCTTACTTCTATTCTTTCTAATTTTAATACATCATCAATCTTACCCTGTAAATCTGTATCACCTTGAGCTTTATCTCTTAACTCTTTTAACACTTCTTGCCAAAAACCATTTGGCGTCAATGAAACATTACAGTCGTGATAAACAATCAAAGCTTCTGAAAAATCTAATCCTTTTTCTTGCCAAAAATTAGGAGATTGTATATATTTAAGCAAAGATGATTTACCCATGCCAGAACTACCATAAATAGCTGAGTGCCCGCGATTATTAATTTGGTCAAAAATTGTGTATAGTTCGGATATTCTGCCGACAAACTTATCTGGAGGAACTGGTGTATTAGGAAAGAACTGAGTTGGTGGCATAATTTTAGATAAATTATTTGACTTTTAGCTTTACTATAATTATTAATTATATCAGAAGGGAATAAAGGAAGACTTAGAGACTTTTTGTAAACAAAAGATTACAGCCCTTTTCAGATTGATGAACCACATCGTCACAACGGAAATCCTGTAGGGTCGTTAGCGGAGCTTGGCGCTAGCCAATGGCCATTTGCTGACGCAGAAGCTCTCCGCTTTACATATTGCGGAGCAAAACACCCCTACAGTTGTCTACCCAATTGGTCTAATACCATGACTAAAACTTTATTTAAACCAGAAAACAAAACAGTATTAACTGGAGTCAGATGGGAAACTTATCAAGCATTATTGTTAGATTTAGCAGAAAATCCTAGCAAAAAATTGACCTACGACCAAGGTTCATTAGAAATTATGACTCCCTTACCAGAACATGAAATTAATAAAGGTTTTTTAGGACGACTGGTACAAACAACTACAGAAGTATTAGGATTAGAAATATCAAGTCTTGGTTCAACAACATTAAGTCGAAAAGATTTGCAAAAAGGAATTGAACCAGATGAATGTTATTACATCACCAATGAGGCATCTATAAGAGGTAAAATTAAATTTGACTTTAATATAGATCCACCTCCAGACCTAGCAATTGAGATTGATATTACCAGTAGTTCCTTAGACCGTTTAACAATTTATGCTGCTTTAGGTATCGGAGAAATATGGAGATTTGATGGGGAAAATTTATTTATTTATTGTTTGCAAAATGGAAGTTATCAGGAGCAAGAACAGTCAAATGTTTTGCCAATTTTATCCAAATCAGTTATTTTAAATTTTCTCACTAGACGAGGGGAAAAAGGGGCAAATGCTTTACTCCGTGAGTTTCGTCAATGGTTACAAAACCCGGAGATATAGCAGAAGGAAGAAAGAAGAAGGAAGAAGGAAAAATCTTGCGTTGCTTGAGTTTTAAGCTTTTTATCTGTCCTCATCTTTCCTTCGACTGCGATAAAACGTAGTGGCGCAACACACCTAAAATGTTGTAATAATATACTATGAATAATCCTGTAGCTAAATTTTTTGCTGCTTTAAAAGATCGAGACCTAGACCGCGCTTTAAGCGTAGTTGCTGAGGATGTGGTTTTTGAAGCACAAGGACCGAATACCGTTCCTATTTATGGTAAGTTTATTGGCAAAAAAGGTGTAGTCGAATTTCTTTCTATTCTCGGCGAGCTTTTTAATACTGAAGCTTTTGAAATTTATAAATTAGTCGCTGTAGATAATTATATTTTTGCCCATGGTTATATGCAGCATCGAGTAAAAAAAACAGAGCGAATTTTTAAGTGTGAATATGCTCTAGTTTGTACAACCAAAAACGGACTAATAACTTCTTATAAAATGTTTGAAGATACTGCCGCATTGTCAGAAGCTTATAGTAGCGATCGCTCGTGAAAAACGACTATTACGAATCTTTAACCGAAGTTTTAATTACCATTATTCTTGATATTTGTCAAACTACAAATTGTCAAACTAAAAGGCAGGCAAAATGCCTACCTCAAACAAGATTTTATTGTTTAATTAACACTAATATCATGTCCGTTTAATTAATAATAAAAACTTTCTTCTCCTCTTCCTTCTTCTTCCCTCCTGACTCCTACGTCATTATTTATAAGTATTCAACCGGACATGATATCAGAGACTGTTTGTCAACAAAAGTAAAGAGCGGGTGTGTGACGGCATCTTTACCATTTTTGGAATAATGGTCGATTTTACACCTCACGCACCACGTGCTTTGGGATGGTGCGTTACGTTAACACGCTTCGCACCCTACGTGATTTAATATTTATTTGACAAACTACAAGTTGTCAAACTAAAAGGCAGGCAAAATGCCTACCTCAAACAAGATTTTATGGTTTAATTAACACTAAGATAACATTGCGATCGCACCACCAATCAAGGTTTGCAAATTATCCACTACAGCAGTAGTAATTCCGTGAGTAAAAGGTAAACTGTCAATCACCATTACTAAACACAATAACATCATGTAGTAGATGGAATACTTAAAGAGCGATCGCGCCACATCTCTATTAGAAGGTTCTTTTAATAATAGCCAAGCTTTCTGGAGAAAAACTCCACCGAGGAGAGTTGCTAATACTGCATAAAGCGCTCCACTCGCGTGCAATGGATAAACCAACAACAACGTCATCGGAATCAAAATCAGACTGTAAACCCAAATCTGTTTAGCCGTTTCCTCATTTCCTTCAATTACAGGTAACATTGGCACACCCACTTCCTTGTATTCATCGCGAATATAAATTGCCAAAGCCCAGAAATGAGGAGGAGTCCAAACAACGATAATTGCAAATAGTAACCAAGCTGCCCAACTCAATTCACCTGTAACAGCCGCCCAACCTACTAATGGAGGAATAGCACCAGCAGCACCGCCAATTACAATATTTTGTACGCTATGACGCTTTAACCAGTGAGTGTAAATACCAACGTAGAAAACTATTCCAGACATTGCCAACAATGCTGCTAGTAAATTAGCAAATACTGTGAGCAAAGTAAACGATGTAGCTGCTAGAGTGAATGCAAAAATTAAAGCATCACGGGGTTTGACTCTACCGGAAGGAATAGGTCGCCAGCGAGTACGCTCCATAATATAGTCGATATCGCTGTCGTAGATACAGTTGATAGCGTTAGCTGCACCAGAAGCTAATGCACCACCTATTAATGTTACGAATAATAGAAGGGGAGAAACTTCTCCTTTTGCACCCAACCACATTCCGGCTGCTGTAGTAATTAGTAGCAGTAGAATAATTCTAGGTTTTGTTAGTTGATAATAGCTTTTAATTACCTGTAGGATATTGTCATGGCGTGGTTGCAGACTATGAGAAATAACTTCTTGCATGGATTCTTATTTGTTAATTTTCTGTTTTCATATCAATTCCGGTAGCTTGAGAATCAAACAATTCTAGGAGTAGGTTTAAGTATAAATCTGGAGGTTTCAATTTTTTTTACCCCCATTTTTAAACAGCCCTAGTGTTTTTAAAAATTACTTCTTTGCTAACCGAAACGATATATTTTTTTGATTAAGAAGGCTTGAGATAGTTAAAGTCAAAGGCATTTTCTATTTTCCTATTCCTTTATTTTTCTTCTTTCCTTCATCAAGATTTTTTAGGTAGGAAGGGAGTAGTTGTATCTGTCAATCTGAAATTTATTTTATTTGCTTGCTTATGGAAGAAACTATAGCTAACGTTTCTAATAACTCACAAATGACTGATAGATTACTGTATCAGTGTTAACAGTTAGGCATTTGCTACTTGTCGATCGCGTAAAGCGATAACAGTAAACGCTACTAAAGTTCCTAGTAAAGCTGCCCCTACTGCTTGGTGAGACACCGTGAGCAACTCAATTTGCAGACGCAGCCAAAAAGTAACTACTCCCAAACCAATTTGAGCTATTACTAATACACCAGCCCAGTTTGCTAACTTTCGCAGGAGTGGATGTAAAGCAGAGGTGCGCCATGCCATGACTACTAATGTTAATGTTGCCAAAGTAGGGGGCACAACACCAGCAATGTGACTGTTCATTATTGTACAAAGTTGAGCTACTCCAAAGCACTGATGCAACGCCCATTGAGAAGCAACTAAACCGCCAAGTAAGCTTTGCACATAAACAAAAACCGCAGCAGCTAATCCCACCCAAGGTAATTTACCAACATTGCCAGTACCTTGATAAGGCATCATTGATATTCCTATGACTAATAGAGTCATAAAGTATAGCAAAGCTGTGCCTAGGTGAGCGGTGACAATATCAAACCGCAGTAGCTGTGTAACAGTTAATCCACCAAGTACACCTTGGAATACTATTAGACCTAGGGCAAAGGTAGACGCCCAAGGTAGCCAGCCTGGAAGTTCTTTTCTATCCCACCAAGATAAACCCATTAGAGCGATCGCGCCAAAACCAATTAAACTCGCATCTAATCGGTGAAACCATTCTAAAAATACTTGTAGATTCATTTGTGCCATTGGCACTAGCTTACCATAACACAACGGCCAGTCAGGACAAGCCAAACCAGCATTCATCACTCTAGTAGCACTACCAATAGCCATCAATAGTAGCGTAGCTATACATAGTTTCCATACCAAGCGACGAATACGTTCCCGTGCTTGAGACTGAGAGTAAATAATTACATTGTTATTTAAAACAGAGTTGGCCATAAGTTTTAGATTAACTTCAATTTCTTTTTGTTCTTTTTGCTAACTTAACAACATACAGAGTATTGATAAGGGGGTTAAAGATGAACGATTTTCGTTACTATAAGGCATACTTTTTGCAGATTTGTTGAGCTTTAGAAAGTTTTCTGATTTTAATCTTTAGTTCACCATTTATCGTTCGATATGTTACCAATTTCCAAAAAAGTTTATTTTTCACTTTCTCCACTTTCTCCCCGATTAAGAAAAAAAGAAAATAGGTAACTATGCAAATTAAAAGCATATAATTAAACCTTAACTTTGTTTATCCAAACTGTGGGGTAATTTTGTAGAGTAATAGTTAAAAGAATATAAACTTTTCCCAGAGAAATCTTAAAAAAATTGAGGGAAGCTAAAATATTCCTAAAAAGTAACAATTATATCTAGTTATAGGTAGATGGTTAGTTTAAGCTAGGTAGTTGAGTATGACAACAAGTCACAGGCTCCTCTACCTAAGCTAGGGCGAGGTAGCCCTTAGTAAAGAGGTAAGGCATGGAAGAAAAAGAAAAAGTACCAGTCTCAGTAATCACCCTAGTAGTTGGTATAGTAGTCACCGTAATTAGCGTGTGGTTAGGTCAAAATCATGGTCTATTACCAGAGCAAGCATCAGCACAAGCTCCTCTGGTGGATGGTTTTTTTGACGTAATGTTTACTATAGCAGCAGCTTTATTTTTCGTGGTAGAAGGCACCATCGTCTTTTGTGCAATTAAATTTCGTCGGCGCAAAGGAGATGATACCGATGGTGCGACCTTTAGGGAGAATTTACCATTAGAAATATTCTGGACAGCAATACCATCATTAATCGTCATTGGTCTTGGCATCTACAGTGTGGATGTATACAGACAAATGGGTGGATTCGATCCAGAAGGAACAATGGTAGCTCATCATGCTCCATCTAATCAGCAAGTGGCAAAAATGCCTGGAGCTGCGATGGCTGCTCCTCTAATTTCAGATGCGGAGGGAATGGAAAAAGAAGTAGTCACTAAAAAAGATAGCGGTTACGGCTTTGGAGCAACACCTGAAGAGGGAGCAAACCCAGCAGATTTGGTAGTTAACATTACAGGCATTCAATATGGCTGGCTGATTAACTATCCCGATAGTGGTGTCATGGCAGGAGAACTCCATATTCCTGTAAACAAGGATGTACAACTCAACCTTTCTGCTAACGATGTCATCCACTCTTTCTGGATACCTGCTTTCCGTCTGAAGCAAGATGCAATCCCCGGTAAAGATACTCAACTCCGGTTCGTAGCCTCTAAAACTGGAGAATATCCAGTCTATTGTGCAGAACTTTGTGGTGCTTACCACGGAGCAATGAGAACACAAGTTGTTGTTGAAACCCAAGAAGAATACGAAGCTTGGGTCGCAGAAAATACTTTTGCCGGGCAACCACAGTTGAATCAAGCTGTAGCAGTAAACACTGCTGATTTATCAGAATCGGAATATCTTAGCCCATACTCTCATGAGATGGGGATAGATTCCGAAACATTAAATCAAATTCATCCAAATTAGAACTAGCAGCTAATGCTTCCTCACAGGAGAATTCAAAAACCCCTCTCCTTGCAGGGGAGGGGTTGGAGAGGGGTAAGCTCCAAAGGTAAAAGATTTGAGTTCAACCTCCCCAATAACTAATTCGTAATTGTCAAAATAATTTACAGATGACACAAACACAAATTCCTTTAGAGACACAATCACAACCGGAAAAACCACATCCGGAGGCATGGAAATGGTATCACTACTTCGGCTATAACATAGACCACAAAGTAATCGGCATTCAATATCTGGTTACCGCCTTCATCTTTTATCTGGTCGGTGGTCTCATGGCGATGGCTATGCGTGCAGAACTCTATACACCAGACTCAGACTTTCTAGATCCAGAAGTCTATAACTCCTTCCTGACAAATCACGGCACGATTATGATTTTCCTGTGGATCGTGCCTGCAGCCATTGGTGGTTTTGGTAACTATCTCGTACCCCTAATGGTGGGAGCCAGAGATATGGCATTTCCGAACCTCAACGCGATCGCCTTCTGGCTCAACCCAGTCGCCGGAGCACTATTAATCGCTAGTTTGGCTTTCGGCGGCGCACAAAGTGGTTGGACTTCTTATCCCCCACTGAGCGTCATCACCAATAACACCGGACAATCTCTATGGATTCTCTGTATCGTCTTGGTGGGAAGTTCCTCCATCATGGGTTCGGTGAACTTTATCGCCACCATCCTCAAAATGAAAGTTCCTAGCATGAAATGGGATCAACTTCCCCTATTCTGCTGGGCAATCCTAGCTACATCAGTTTTGGCACTCTGCTCAACTCCAGTCTTAGCAGCCGGATTAGTAATGTTATTATTTGACATCAACTTTGGCACCGGCTTCTTTAGACCAGAGATGGGTGGTGATGTGGTCATCTACCAGCACTTATTCTGGTTTTATTCTCATCCGGCAGTTTATCTGATGATTCTGCCAATTTTCGGCATTCTCTCAGAAGTTATTCCCATCCATGCCCGCAAACCAATATTTGGTTATAAAGCGATCGCCTACTCCAGTCTGGCTATTTGTCTAGTAGGTTTGTTCGTGTGGGTACACCATATGTTCACCAGTGGCACCCCACCCTGGATGCGGATGTTCTTTACCATCTCAACCCTAATCGTTGCAGTTCCCACCGGAGTCAAAATCTTTAGTTGGGTAGCTACCCTCTGGGGCGGAAAAATCCGCTTTACCAGTGCTATGCTTTTTGCCATCGGTCTATTAGCAATGTTCGTCATGGGTGGATTGAGTGGCGTAACTATGGGAACAGCTCCCTTTGACGTTCACGTCCATGATAGTTACTATGTCGTAGCTCACTTCCATTACGTTTTATTTGGTGGTTCAGTATTTGGTCTGTATGCGGGCATCTATCACTGGTTTCCCAAAATGACAGGTCGGATGTACAACGAAACCTGGGGTCGGATTCATTTTGTTCTGACTTTAATTGGTACTAACCTTACCTTCCTACCCATGCACCAATTGGGTTTACAAGGAATGCCACGTCGCATTGCTATGTATGACCCTCGGTTTGAATCTATCAATCAGATTTGTACTTATGGGTCAATTCTCCTGGGCTTGTCTGTGATTCCATTCTTTATCAATATCGTCTGGAGTTGGATGTATGGACCAAAAGCTGGCGATAATCCTTGGGGCGGTTTATCCTTGGAGTGGACAACTAGCTCACCTCCTATAATCGAAAACTGGGAAGTATTGCCAGTGATTACTTATGGCCCTTATGATTTTGGCTCCAAGAAAACTCTTGGTATTCGGGAGCGGTTCAAGCTGATTTCACAAGGAGGTACCAGGGCTAAGGAAACAGGTATTCCTATATCTGAAGCTGAGTCTTCATCTTTATATAGTGGATCTGGCTCTACGACGGTTACAGATCAACAAGCTACTGATAATCCTGAAAATCCTCCAGAGGATAATTAAAGTGGTCTCTAGTTGGTTCGGTATTTAGAAATTGAGTATTTAAAGTAGTTAGTAGTTATATAGACTGCTAACTACTGAGCTATCCACCCTCAAAAGTTAGTTTTGTTTATTTAGGTACAGAAAATTATGCAAGGTTCAACAATTGATACCACTAATAATTTAGTTGATACTTCTGTTGATTCGGCCTCAATAGAAGCAGGCCATCACGAAGAACATCACGATTTAAGAGTTTTTGGATTATTAACGTTTCTCGCTTCCGAGTCTTTAATGTTCGGGGGGCTGTTTGCTTCTTATTTAATTTACCGAGCAAATGCAGGAGTTTGGCCTCCAGAAGAAACAGAGGTAGAGTTATTATTGCCTACTATCAACACGATTATTCTGGTTTCGAGTAGTTTTGTGATTCACAAAGGCGATACTGCGATTAAAAAGAACGATCTCTCAGGAATGCGTCTATGGTACATAGTTACAGCAATCATGGGTATCATTTTCTTGGGTGGTCAGGTTTATGAGTATTTGACTTTGGGTTATGGTCTGACTACTAATGTGTTTTCCAACTGTTTTTATGTGATGACTGGTTTCCACGGTCTGCACGTTTTTATTGGTGTGTTGTTGATTCTTGGTGTGTTATGGCGTTCTCGTCGTTCCGATCATTACAACGGAGAAAAGCACGTTGGTATTGAGATGGCGGAAATATATTGGCACTTTGTTGATATTATCTGGATTGTTTTGTTCACTTTGCTTTACATTTTGGCTCAGTTTTAGTTTAGAGATTTGTGTTTTTTACGCCAAACAATTGATTATTTTTTAGCCCCCGTTAGGGGTTTTTTTATAGCTTTATTATTAGATGGTATCGTTTGTGTAAAGGCTTGGGAAATACAGCGCTTCTCGCTCGTCTAGTTATAATTTATAAGCTCAGGTTCTAGGTTAGAGAAAACATTAAAAAATAATGTGTAAAGACTCCAGAGCGAACTGCTATATCTACCCAAGTTTAAGTTTTTTCTTTATTCCTTATTTCTTCTTCCTTATAAGACCAATGCTACCGGACTTTATATTATATCAAATCCGATAATATCGGTATTATAAAACGGTAGAGAAACCGGGTTTATCTGAATAAATGTCAGTATTTTGGAAGATAATACAAACCAGGTTTATTATCAGTAGGAGGTAGAAATTATATTAGTCTAACGTCAGTGTTTATTTGCATAAGTAGGTAGGCGCGAATAAACCTCACTATGTAACGAAATATTGATGCACCTCATCCCCTTGAGATTGCGTCCTTCCACTCCGTTCCAGTCGCTTCGGACGTACTTGTAAATTTTTCCACCTATCTACTTAAATGTCAGTATTTTGGAATATAAGACAAACCCGGTTTCTTATCAGTAGGAGATGAAAATTATATTAGTTCAACGTCAGCGAATTTGAGATCATATCATCTATTTTAATATAGTATTATGTCTTGATAAGTGCGGTGTCAAAAAAATTATCTTCTAGCTTCAAGAGCAAATCTTCTAATTTTCCATACTCCCGTACTATATTAATAATATTAATAATAAGTATTCAACCGAACATAATATTATACCAATTTGATAAAATAATTTTACAAAGCTATAGCAATCCTATTTCAGTTATAAATTTTTGGTGGTGGTAGGTGGTAGGTGTTAGGTATTAGGTGGTAGGTAGAAGACAAAATAAATACATCTAAATTTTTCACAAATCATTTAGGATTGCTA
>JBARXI010000753.1:0-1516 GCA_049647275.1 Microcoleaceae cyanobacterium | reverse complement strand
TACGACTACTAATTAACTATCTAATTATACCAATGCTACACGGGAGAGCGCGGGTCTTCAACCAACGTTTAGATAACCAACCTCCCACCTGTGCTTGGTCTTCCGTGCGACTTCGACTTAAAGCAGTTTCCAATATAGCAATACTTAACCCTGGTAAAACTAACGACTCTCTAATACGCTTGCTACCATTATTGTCGATAATAGTAAAAGCAATAATTTCTGCTTTTTGTACATCTACCACCCAGTATTCTGCTACTTGTATTTCCTCGTAAAGTAACCTTTTCTGACCAATATCATCAGCTAAAGTACAGTCAGCAATTTCTATTGCTAAATCTGGTGGTGGTGTGGCATCAAAATTAGTAATGGCTGTTCCCTTTGGTGCTAACCCCGCACGTTCCCCAATATAATAAGATATATCTGGTTGACACTCTCTGATACCTGTCATCCTATAACTACAGTTATCCAAACTATTGAAAGCAAGACTTTTGATAGTGCAAAAAAGATTAACTGCAAATAGAATAGTTGCATTATCTCTGGAATGGTCAGCTCCTATTGAGATAGTTTCAATTCTGATTCGCTCATTGTGGTAATAGCACTTAGCTTTTTTATAGACAGGGGTTTTCCGTCATCTGGATAAATTCATCCCAGGTAGCTATTACCCATGTATTTGTTGGTAGTTTTGTCTCGATCGTATTCATGGAAACTCCTTTATTTAAGACAACTCACCTCACACTCACTCTTTTATACATAGGACTTACGCAAAATATCTATAGATAGTGTTTTTTGTAGGGGCAATTTCGGTCCGAATGCTCCGCAAATATGAATTGCCCCTACAGATAGCCTCTGTGTCTAAGTCCTGATACATTCTAAATCAAATTCTATTACATCTTTAATATTTTTCAATGCTTTTGTTTCCTGTAAGAGAGTGTTTGTAAAATAAATATTAAATCACGTAGTAGACTGACACATCTAAAAATGGTGCCTTAGGACGGATTGTTAAATGCCTTTGACAGCTTATATTTTAGCCGTCTAACACACCCTACAAGTTTGGCACAAAATTAGTCGCTCCAGTAGTGTCAGTCCAGTAGTCCAGTAGGGTGCGTTAGCAAAAGCGTAACGCACCATCCCACAACACGCGGTTCGTGAGGTGTAACATCGACCCTTATTCCAGAAATGGTAAGGATGCCGTCACACACCTTACTTAATCTTTTGTTTACAAACAGTCTCTAAGGATGTTCCATGGAACATCCCTACATTCTTTTTCACCCCGATATCTAATTCACTTACATTTGCGAACCTTTCAACTCACAAACCATTCCAGAACAAGCGGGGTCTTGAGGCCCCATTTCTGGTAATTCACTGGCTATCACATAAGCATTCATCAGCTCAGAAAAATCATCAGACTTGCGCCGACTCAACACATCTTCTTGCATTTTGTCGTATTCCTCCTGAGATATGCGTTCAAATGGCAACCGGGGAAATGGTGCATCAAACCGCGCTAACAACGCTGAGGAAA
>JBARXI010000752.1:0-17606 GCA_049647275.1 Microcoleaceae cyanobacterium | reverse complement strand
TTTATGGCTGATGATTTGGCTGTCGTCTCAGTTAAATCCAGATGATTGACAGATGTATAAATACTTAGCAACCTACTGATGTTTTGTGCTACTTTTTATCTGACAAATTGACCTGCCGAATGTGAGTCTAAAACAAAAAAATGACATAAGTTAAGCATGAATTTATTCACCTTCCCGCGGTCAGCGGAATGCGACGAAAGTAAAGTCGCCTAGGCGTTTTTTCTCTCCTAGCTGAGGCTAGGGGTTTCCAAACTACCGGAGAATTTTAGATGAGTGAAAAAGTTTCTTGGTCTACACTCGGCCCATGTACCAAAAGTCTTGTGCTAGGCTTACCAGTAGACTGTATGGATGACTACTGTGGCCAATTGCTATATCGGTTAAAGCAAGGATTAGGAACTCATGTGGTGACACTGAATGCTGAAATGGTCATGCAGGGAGAACAGAATCATTTATTAGCTAATATAATCCGCAAAGCTGAACTGGTCATTCCTGATGGAGCTGGGGTAGTTTTATATTTAAAGCTTAAAGGTCAATCTGTCAAGCGTTGTCCCGGTATTGAATTAGCAGAAAATCTGTTGTGGCAAGCAGCAAAGCAGGGTCAAGACAATTTAGTATTTTTTTATGGGGGAAAACCTGGGGTAGGGATAAGAGCAGCAGATACTTGGCAACAGAAAGTGCCAGAATTAGCGATCGCGGAGCGTGGCGTCAGCCGTATCGCGACTCAGCATGGTTATTTATCACAGGCAGAAGAGAGTGAACTATTGCACACTTTAAAACAATTACAACCTAGATTAATATTTGTAGGTCTGGGAGTCCCCCGTCAAGAGTTGTGGATAGCCGAACATAGACATATTTGTCCTGAAGCGATATGGATTGGTATTGGTGGTAGTTTGGATATATGGGCTGGTGTGAAAGAAAGGGCTCCGGCTTGGTTTTGTGAAAATTCTTTGGAGTGGTTATATCGACTTTATCAGGAGCCTTGGCGCTGGCGACGAATGTTAGTTTTACCAAAATTTGCTTGGAAAACTTTACTGGATATGAAGTTTTAAATAGACATAGGTGTGGAAATTAAATATCCTTTTTCTAAAACCTTTGTAGAGACTTTTTATGGAAGGTCTCTACATTCTTTTTCATGGTTATTTTAATACTAAGTGTGAAAAAAAGAATGTTCTGAATAATTTGAATAATTTGAGTAATTTCTAGACTTTACGGATAATTTCTCTTTGACTAAAAATTAAGTTTAACCCAAACAAATGCCAGGGTCATTTCATTCTAGATTTTAGCAATGAATTTACTTACTTTCAGATAGCGAAAGATAAATTGTCTAAAGCTCGAAATAACCTATTTTTGTAAATACATAACATGGCACAGTTTAGAATGAAATAGCCCCGAACAAATGCTTAGTAGAAACTATTCCTCCTGATTTCTGATTTCTGATTCCTGACTCCTAGCAAAAAGTTAACTATTTGTAGTAAACATCGATTGGACCTGGTGTAAGCTGTTTAATATTTTTCTTGAGGGAGGCAACAGGCAACAGGGAATATACAATTATTTATCTTTTCCCTTATTGGGTTTAATACCCCACCGTCACCCGCGGTGCTCAAAATTGTTTGGGGGAGCGAATCCCCATGCAATTTTTACATCACGCCTTTCCTACGGAATGCGGAGCAAACAGCATAGCTGCCTTCTGCCTTCTTCAAGATTTTTAATGCAATAGGCTATTTTTAGGAAACTTTATAGAAATAATAATTTTCTTGTCAAATAAGTTATACCAATTAAAAAAAGGCAGAGCTTATCAATATTTATTTTAGAGGTTTATTAATCTATTTTTTGTCTATGTACAGTGATTCAGTTTTTTTAGTAACTAATGTGAGACTAAATTTTTCACCTCTTGAAGAAGGAGTCAGGAGTCAGGAGTTAGAAGATTTAGGTTGATGGAGATTTAAGCCCCACCTACGAAATTTGCACCGCTGATGACGCGTGTGGGTATTAAAACAATAAGGAAAACAAGAAATATCATGGTTCAACAATTAATTATTAATTATTAATTACCTCTCCTTAAAAGCAGGGCTGTTTCATTCTAAACTATGCCATTTTCTGTATTTACAAAACCACGTTATTTCAAGCTTTAGGGATTTTATCTTTCGCTGCCTGAAAGTACATAAATTCATTGCCAAAATCTAGAATGAAATGCCCCTGTCTTAAAAGGGATAGGATTGACTAAAAGGAAAAATTTTTCTTGTTTTACCTTTAAAGGAGAGGCTTTAAACCTTAATTATTCGGTAAAATCTTTTAATCATATTAAATCTGCCGATCGAAAGGTAATTTTTCGTACGTCCACTCTAACCCTCTAATCCTGTTGCTTGTTGGCTGTTATCTGTTACTTTTCTCTCCCAATAAAGCTCCCATCTAAACCTGATTTAACATCACTCAAGCTAGCTTTATAATATTGTCCTATCCAATGAGTATTAAAAGTTAATTATTAATTTTAAGCAAATATGGAGTGCGGGGTTCATGGAACAATAATGAGACTACATCCCCTTTTTTTCTTTTTTTTTATCAAAAATTTTCTGTGTTTTTCAAATCAGATCAAATCCGCTGACAAAAAGTAATTTTTCGCGCCTTGTCCTCAGCATTTAACTTTACCTTCATAATTAAAGATACTAGCTAAACCGGATTTAGTATCAGATATTTTGAAAAGATTATTAATATTAAGTTCGTTTAATTGATGACAAAAAACGGTAGTCCCTGTTGTCTGTTGTCTTCGGAGCCTGCCAAGTTTTCCTTTGAGGAAAATATTGATACTAGCAAGCACTATTTTTGGGAGAAAATAAATATCTATCCAAACAACAAAACCCTCATACCAATTATCTTCATGCTCAAAAACTTAAAAGATAACTCTAATGATGGGTTAAACTAATTATAGTGCTGAAAAATCAGGTATTCAGCTAATTATTCACCATAGACCAAACAGAATTTTTACTTAGTTCAGTACAAAAATTAATCATCATAAAAAAAAGGAGAAAAACAATGAATTTTCAATATGAAAATAAACGATGCTTACAAAAACTAATATGGGCAACTGAGACACTAGAAGTAGAAGTTAAATCTGAGAAACTATCTGAGATTGCCGAGTTGGTTGTCCAACCGATGATTGGACCGTGGCGCTATTTTCATACTCCAAATCATATTTTTGAAGTAGGAGGTTGTGAAGACCCAATAGAAGTTTTAGCAGCTTTATTTCATGATGTAGTTTATGTGCAAGTAGACCGCAGTGTCAATTTTAATCTCAGTTATTATATTACTCCTTATATGAAAGAGGTACAAGGAAATTTACGAATTCGGGATAAAAATGAATTACTTATTGATAAGAGTTTTGAGATAGTAGCATCTATTTTTGGTTTTGTTCCTGGTCAAGCTTTGTTACCTTTTTCAGGACAAAATGAATTTATGAGTGCTGTGGTAGCTGTTAAAGCAATGGAAATGTTTCTGATGCCGAAACATCTTTGCCAAATTGCTACTTGTATTGAAGCTAGTATTCCATTTCAGCCTAATTCAGAAGATGGTTTGACTGCTACCGATATCCTCTATAAAAGACTAAAAGAAACTAATATTAAGTTGAATATTAATTTAACTGATTCAGAGTTGTATGAAACTATGAAAAAGGCGGTTAGATTATCTAATCGAGATGTTAGTGGCTTTAGGTCTGCTAGTTCAATTTTTCTAAATAATACCTGGAATTTATTACCTGAAACTAACCACAATTTGACAAATCGTAATTCTTATACTGTTTGTGAATACCGAATTGCTTTAAAAAAAACAGAAGGGTTTATGAATGTTCTTAATCCAGATTTAATTTTCCGTAGGTTTGATGGAGAACCCGACGAGCTAACTTATCAAGGTTGGGTTAATCAAGCTATAAAAAATATTGAAGTCGCTAAACTTTATCTAGGAAGTCAAATTTTTACCCTGACTTTTATTGAGGCATTATCTATGCGTCTAGGATTGAATATTCCACTTTCTCTGATGATTGGAGAGTTGCCTAGTCAAGGACTTATTCCGGCTCACTTGGAGAAGTTTTTGCCACCAATTCAAAATCCTTATCAACCTAAAAATAATTTGGAACGTGAAATATTAACTTTGTTGACAGATGGGCGGAGTCAAAATGCAGCTTATGATTTAAGAAATTCACCATTGAGTATGTTTATGGTGAAATATATAGGATTTGATGAAATGAAAAAGCACAGACAAAGAGCTAAAGATTTTTTTGAAAATAATATTTCTGCTGAGGAATTTCTGAATGGCTGTAACCAGCATTTGGTAAAAATAGTTATTGATGGAATTTTAGAGTTGTTTAATAGTCGTAAGCAAGCAATCAGTGGAGTTAAAGAATAGCCAAAAAAAATTAATACAGCAGATTTCAGATAGATAAGGTACAAACATTAATAATAAAACTTTTTTGGTGCAGGCATCTTGCCTGTCAGAGGTCTACTTGACTGAGATTAAATTTGCTGTAAGAGTCAAAAGAGCAATTTTATTTAACAAAAAATATTAAAATATATTTTTAATTACCAATGGATAATGGATAATTAACAATTGACAATTGATAATTAATTAATCTGGTTTAAAGCCTCTTATTTTAAGAATAAAAAGTTAACAATTTTCTCCTTGGTCTCAATCCTCTTCCTTTAAGACAGAGGTAATTATCAATTATTGAATAGTATGGAAAAAATAGGAAACAGAGTTTGACAATAATTAGATGATTATTGGCTAATCAAGCTGATGAAATAATATTTGTATTTGATGTTTTCTGGAGTATAAGTTAGCTATTCAATTGATAGAATTTCTACATATATATCTTACTTATATCTTTTTTTTAGTTGGTTGCCTGTTGGCTATTCCTTACTGGCTCCAAACTTTTATGAAGACTAATAACAGTGAGAGAAAAAAATAGGTTAAACTAACATAAAAACCAACATAATATGTGCTATTGGGGGAACTGTGCAAAATATGACTGAAGTAGCAAACCAGTTGCTAAAACAAGGGATTTCCCAATATCAAAATAGTCAGTTTGAAGCAGCTTTGGAGTCTTGGCAACAAGCACTAAATATCTACCGGGAAACTTCAGAGCTTCGTAAACAAGGAGCGGCCCTAGGAAATATGGGAGTGGCTTATGAGGCATTGTCAGAATATCAATTAGCCATAGAATCTTATCAGCAACACTTAAATATTGCTCGTGAAATTCAAGACCGTCAGGCAGAATTAAAAGCATTAGGAAATCTGGGCAATGTTTACTACGCTTTAGAAAATTATCAACAGGCAGTTGAATTTCAACAACAATATTTGGCGATCGCTCAACAAATCTCAGACCAATTAGCTTGTCAACAGGCTTACTCAAATTTAGGGATAGCTTATCATCGTTTGGGAGAGCTTTCTGTGGCTATAAAATATTATTTGCAACAGTTAACTTTGGCAACACAAGTTAATGACCCGACAAATCAAGGCGATGCCCTATTTAATCTCCGCCTAGCATACAAGTCTATGGGAGATGAAGCCAAAGCAAAAGAATTTCAGCAACAGCAGTTAGCGATCGCCAGGCAGTTATTAGACCAATCTGGCAATAACTTTATGGAAGTAGCTGAAACTGTTGCTCTTAATTGTACAGAAGATTTACCAGGTAGTGACCTAAGTGGTATTGACCTCCAATACGCTAATTTTGTTGGGGCAGATTTACAAAATACTAATCTCACTGGTGCTAATTTAGTTTTGGCTGACTTGAGTGGGGCTAATCTCACTGGTGCTAATTTAAGTGGGGCTAATCTATGTAATGCTAATCTACGAGATGCTAGGTTTTTATGGGCTAATCTTACAGGGGCTGATTTGCGGACAAAGTTACCTCGTGCCGATTTGAGTAATGCTAATCTTAGTAGTGCTGACTTGAGTAGCGCTTATCTGCCAAATGCCAAATTGGTCAATGTTGATTTAAGTAATGCTTCTTTGGAAAATGCCGATCTAAGTGGGGTTAATCTGAGTGGGGCTAATTTGCGCGGGGCCAAGTTGAAACGGGCTGATTTGAAAGGGGCGATCGTAGAAAAGGCTATATTTGCCCAAAATACTGGTATTTCAGAAAATTTTCAGCAGGAGTTGGTACAACGAGGCGCATTTTGTGAGCCTTCGGAGTAGGGGGCAGACCATCATGGCAAACAGCCCCAACTTATGAAAATTCTAAATTCTATTAATGCTAAGAGTTAAGGAAGGGGTTTGAGACCCAAGAGTTTTTGATGAGAGGGGAGTGAAAACTGCTATAACAATTAGAAATATAGCTGATAAAATTTTTATTCTATGACTAGTATTGAAGGATTATGGCCTCATAATATCAGACCCAATCGACTTGCTGTCTTAGAGCGGAAGTTGGTGCTGTGGCTGCGATCGCAAAAGTTGACTTCAGATTTAACTCCTGAGTCTGGGCAGTACAAATCTCCAGAGGAGTTGCAAGCTTTGATGTTGTCTGCTGCGGGGGCGGGATGTGATTTTTCAGAGTTTAGAATGATGATTAAAAGTGTGGTGGAGGCTGACACTGAAGATTTGCTACAGCTAGCAAATCTTGCGGGTTTAGATCCTGCTGAAGATTTTGCTGGGGCAAAGTTACTTGGAGTTAATTTACATGGTGTTGATTTAAGTGGGGCAAATTTGCAAGGTGCTTACCTACGGGGTGCAGACCTAAGTGATGCCGATCTGAGTGAAGCTAATCTGGGTCAAGTAAATTTAGGTGGTGCAGATTTGAGTGGGGCGTTGTTAAGTAATGCTGATTTAACTGAGGCAGATTTGCATGGTGTTAGTTTAGCTCTTGCTAATTTGAGTGGTGCTAATTTGAGTGGTGCTAATTTGAGTAATGCTAATTTGAGTAATGCTAATTTGAGTGATGCTAATTTGAGTGGTGCTAATTTGAGTAATGCTGATTTACGTCAGGCAGGATTAGCATTAACAAATTTAAAAGAAGCTAATTTTATTAATACAAAGGTAGAGAATGCAAGGTTATGGCATGATGCTGGTTTATCGGAGGAAATGAAGCAAGATTTAATTAGTCGTGGGGCAGTATTTGAGGATGCTAAGTCAGACAAAAATTAAAGCAATAAATATTTATTGAAAATATTTTCGAGATATTTTATTAGCTTTGTGCTCATACTCTGGTTTTTCTATAGCAATCCTAAATGATTTGTGAAAATTTTAGATGTATTTATTTTGTCTTCTACCTACCACCTAATACCTAACACCTACCACCTACCTCCACCAAAAATTTATAACTGAAATAGGATTGCTATATGAGCGACAGTGAATTATTTTTTGGTTATTGTAGTAAATAATAGAGGGTAAATCATCTAGATGTTTCTGTACTAAATCTACCTAGATATTTTTGTCATATTTATGTTAATTACTAGTCATATTTAGGTCATATTATTAAGTAGTCATCCTTGCATTAATTACACATACTCTAAAGCTGAAAAGCCTGTATTGTAAAAATAGAGGGAAAAAATAATTGTAATTAATTTTGCCTAGGCAGTTATGTCTAATTTAAAACCTATAAAGATTAGGAATATGGAAGGTTTAACAGGAGGATGAAAAACATAAAGGTTTTATTGAATAATTAATTAAGCTGAGTCGCTCCAACACCTAACACCTTCTTCGTTGATACTAAATAATCAACTGGGCAGGATATTACTTATTCACGTTAAACTGAATGAAAGTAATTTGATAATTCCATCAAAAATTACATTTGACTTATGAAAATCCCCTGATTCAGCTAGATTTAGGGGCAATTAAAATTTAATTTTAATAGAGCAGGTAAATGGCTAACAAAAACTCACTTGACAAACTTCAACAATTAATTATAGGTGCTACAAGCCAAACAATAGATTGCCATGAGCTAGTTAGTGATGGAAATTTGACTGATAAATTTGCAGGTGTAAATCTCACATCTGCTGATTTGAGTCTCAGCGATCTAGACGATGTTAATCTCAGTGGGTCAATTCTCCAGGGTGCTTATTTACTTTGTGCTAATCTCAAAAGAACTAACTTTAGTAATAGTAATTTGAGTGGTGCTAATTTGAGTGGCGCAATAATGTGGTTTGCTAACCTCTGTAATGCTGATTTGAGTGGTGCCGACCTCAGGGGAGCTAGTTTGCGGGGAGCTAAATTAAGTAATGCTAAACTTCAGGGTGCTAACCTATGGCGTAGCGATATCACAGAAGGGGAATTAAGTCAGACTAATCTCACAGATGCTAACTTGAATCTTGCCAACCTTAAAAATGCTAATCTCACAGGTGCTGACTTGAGTCATGCTCAACTTAATGAGGCTAATTTGAAAGATTCTAATCTTGCAGGTGCTGACTTGAGTCATGCTCAACTTAATGATGTTAACCTTAAAGATTCTAATCTTGCAGGTGCTAACCTATTTAGTATTAACTTGGTTGGTGGTAAATTAACCCGTGCTAATCTCAGTGATGCTAATTTTGAAGGTGCTAATCTTGAAGGTGCTAATCTCAGTGATGCCAATCTTAATAATGCTAAATTGAGAGGTGTTAATTTAAATCATGTTAATTTTAGAGGGGTAAAAATTAATTATGCTACAGAATTAGATCGGAAGTGGTATATTGTCTGGGATATTGTTAATCATGGAGCTTATGGTAGAAATTTAAGTGGGGTTAATTTAGAGAATGCTGACCTTAAAGGTGCTAATATCGGGGCGGCTAATTTAATAAATGCTAATCTGACAAATGCTAATCTTAGATATGCTAATTTAAGTGATACTAATCTGACTAATACTAAACTGATTAATGCTAATCTTACAGATATTAATTTAATCAAAGCAAACTTATATAATGCTAATTTGCAGGGTGCTAATTTAACTAATACTTTATTGTTTAATGCGACTCTAAGAGGTGCTTTATTAAATGAAGCTAAACTGGTGAAAACTCAACTGTCTGATACGGAATTATCTGATGCTAAATTAATCAAGGCAAATCTGATGAATGCTAACTTGAAAAATGCTCGGTTATTGGGAGCTGATTTAAGGGAAATTAATCTAGAAGGTGCAGAATTGGATGGTTCTGTATTTGGTAATAATCTGGGAATTTCTGAGGAAATGAAGCAGGATTTAATTCAACGTGGGGCTATTTTTAAGGATGAGTATTGAGTGTTATAAGTATCTGTGCAAACCCTAATTAATATTTTCAACAATTAATTATTAATTAGGGTTTGCTAAAAAAGTTTTTTTGTGGGGGGTAGGAGTCAGAAGAAACGGGGATTAAAGACAATATAGGAGGAATAATAGTCTGATATTTTTCAACCAGGGTCTGGTCAAAACGCTGAATTTTTCAGCTTTGAGGAGCAAAAAGCTTGTACTTATTTCGCATAAAAAAGGCTAAAGCTTTTACAGATAAAAGCTTCTCCGGTTAATCAGCAAGCCCTAATTATTACCTTAGGAGTGTGGGGAGTAGGGGGGAAATTAAAAAATATATATCTTCACCATTACTATCGAGGATTACTCAATTAATTTTGTTTCACTAGTTATAATCTCCAATTGAATAGTTATAATTATAATTCAGGAGTTAAGAGTCACAAATCAGATAGGGGATATTTCGGATTGGTAAGGTACAGAATTTAAGAAGTTTTCAGTTAATATTTACTGCGATAAAATTTTCCATAACCAATTTAGTAGGATTGGTTATAGAACCAATTTTATATCTATAAAATTACCATAGTTAAGTCTTCTTGCGCATCAATTTTGAGGAAAAATCTGCGTATTTTGTGGAATTTTTCAGATCGATCCTCTTCCCTCTTAATCTCTTCCCTCTTATAGCAGATTCCAGGTTAATATGGTACAGCGAACTGGCTGAATCTGTTTCACCTGTTGCCTACTTCCCACTCCCTAAAACCATAAATATATGTACTTCATAAAGTTGGAAACTGCTGTATCT
The DNA here is from genome assembly GCA_049647275.1 of Microcoleaceae cyanobacterium. GTDB lineage: Bacteria > Cyanobacteriota > Cyanobacteriia > Cyanobacteriales > Microcoleaceae > JASJEE01. The sequence goes on along the minus strand of JBARXI010000752.1, from coordinate 7,629 downwards.
CCTAACTCCTAACTAAAAAAACGATCTTCATTGACAAAGATACGTTTAGGGGTTCTATAGAGATAATATTATTAAGAATCTGAAGACAAACTCAAGCGATGATATTCAGCATCAAGTAAAGCTCTAACTTCTGGTGGTCTAGCCGTAAAATGGATATAAAAATAACCCTGCTCTACAGGTTTATCCAAAACCTTAGCATAAATATCTTCTGCCAATGCTCCTGAATTAGTAAAGGGGAATAAATTAAGTTTAATATTAGTAAATAAAGCAGGTATAGAGTCTGTTTCTTGTGAAGCAGATTTTATCAAAGCTCCTTTAGCAGAAAGTTTAACTAAACTGCCTAAAAATAAGTTTTCTCCAACGTGCTTACCTGCCAAAATTGTATATTGAGCTGGTATTTCTTCAGTCAGGTCTAAAAATATTTCTTCTTCTTCTTTTAAAAATAAGTTATATTCTCCAGAAATGCCACCGATATTATAAATATTGATAGGTTGTTTAACTCCTTTTGGCTGCACTAATTTTCGCCCATCAATTCTTAAAAGTGATTCTCCTACCTCTTGAAGTGTAGTCTCAGAGATGAGAATTTCACCACCAGTAGAATAAGATTCAATCCGATAAGTTAAATTAACTTGGTTTCCAACCACAGCATATTTTGTCCGTTTCTCAGAACCAATATTTCCAACTACAACCTCCCCAGTATTAATACCAATTCCCATGTCTAAAGGAGTTAGACCCCAAGCTTCTATTTGTTCATTTACAGATTGCATTGCTAACTGCATAGCTACACCACAAGCAACAGCTCTTGTCGCATCATTTTCTCTTGTTATTGGAGCACCAAATAGAACTAAAATTCCATCACCCATAAATTCATCAATTGTACCTTGGAAAGAGGTAATTACATCTGCCATAGAGGAAAGATAAAAGTTAATAATAGTCATAATTTCTTCTGCTGGTAATGCTTCGGAAGTGCTGGTAAAACCACGGATATCGGAAGTAAGAATCGTAATTTTTTTCCTTTCCCCCCCTAATTTCAAACCTTCTGGTGTTTCCAGAAGATTTGAAACTATTTCATCTGTCACATAACGACCAAAAGTTTGACGAATATGTGCTTTTTCTGTGCGGAGTTTTTTAATTTTAATATGTGTCTTAATTCGAGCTAGTAATTCTTCTTTCTGGAATGGTTTGGATAAATAATCATTAGCACCTACTTCTAATCCGACTACTAAATCTGAGATTCTATTTTTAGCAGTTAACATCATTATTGGTAGTCGATCGAGAGGTAAAAATTCCCGAATTTTTTGCGTGACTTCATAACCAGTTATACCAGGCATCATTACATCTAGTAAAATTAAATCGGGTATAACTTCATCAAGAATATTTAAAGCTTTTTGCCCACTATTAGCCTGAATAACTTCATAATTATATAAAGAAAGTTGATTAGCTAATACCATTAAATTTACCGGCTCATCATCCACAATAAGAATTTGGAATTCACCTTCTTTTTCTTGGTTATTTAGTGGAGTAATATCGGATGTTTGAGCTGGATTTATTTCTGTTTCTGAAGAGGTTTCGTCTAAAATAGATTCTGCTAAATTAGAAGCATCCAATAAAGGAATTTGCCTTTTTAGAGAGGATTCAAGATGATTATTTTCTGCTGGTTTTTCCGAGATATGCAGAGTAAAAGTAAAATCAGATCCAATGCCAGAAGTTGATTTTACCGAAAGAATACCACCGTGTAATTCAACTAATTTTTTAGTAATTGCTAAACCTAAACCAGTACCACCATATTGACGCTCTGTAGAGCCGTCTACCTGCTCAAAAGATTGAAAAATTGTCTCCTGTTTCTCTTCAGGAATACCAATACCATTATCAGACACAGTGACTGCTATTTTTTGGTGGTTATCAACATTGATTAATTCTGCTGAAACTGTCACAATACCGCACTCTGTAAATTTAATCGCATTTCCCACCAAATTATGCAGAATTTGCTGAAGGCGATTTTCATCTGCTGTCGCAGGTGGAAAGTCTGAAGGAATTGCATTAATAAGTTGTAAGTCTTTGCCTTGCACCAGAATACGGCAAAATGCCATAACTACTTCAGTAACTTCTCGCATACCTACTGAAGCTAATTGTAGTTCAATATTATGGTGTCTTAGTTTGGAAAAATCTAGAATATCGTTGACTAAATTTGCCAGACGATATCCACTTCCAACAACCATTAATAGATTGTTCTTTTGCAGTTCTGACATAGACCCAGTAGCACCGTCAATCATTGATTCTGCTATACCAATCATTCCACTTAAAGGTGTACGGAGTTCATGGGATGTATTTGCTAAAAATTCATCTTTTAGTCGATCTAAGTGTTGCAACTCCTGATTTTTTGTTTCTAGATGATTAAATGATTCTTCTAATTGTTGTGTCATTTGATTAAAAGATTTAGCTAAAATTACTAACTCTTTAACTCCTTGAATTGGTACATTTTGATTTAGTTTTCCATGAGAAATTTCGCAGGCTGCTGCTGATAATTTTTTGATTGGTTTAGTTATCCAACGCACTATTAATAGTCCTAAAGCTACAGCTATTCCCAATGCTAAAAAACTTAGTTTAATAGTAGAGTTAGTATTTGCGTTGATTTTTTCCATAAATTCGCTTTCTGGGATAACTACTACTGTCAACCAATTGAGACCGTAATCATCAGCATAAGGTGAAACTTGCATAAATATTCGCTTGCCATTGAGCATAAAATCAAGTTGTTTTGTGGTGTCTATTTTACTCAAGTCTCTGTATTGCTCTGTCAAATATTCTGCTGCTGATTTGATTAATTTAGTATTACTATTTACTGCTTTTTGAATTCCCAATTCATCTGTTTCTTCTGATGCTTCTTTTTCCATGGAACTTGCTAGTAGAATCCCTTTTGTATCCAGAATAAAAGCTTCTCCCACCTCACCAATTTCTATAGTTTTAAGGAATTGACTTAATTCTTTAGACAAGTAAATATCAACGCCACATACTGCTTTGAGATTATTTTGCTGGTCATATATTGGTAAACTAGCAGTAATCATAGAGATTTTGTTGCTGAAACCTAGGTAAATTTCACTCCATGTAGCTTTACCTGCTTTAACACCTGCTTGATACCAGGGACGATTTCGAGAATCATATTTTTGAGAACCTTGCCCAACTAAATTTATAGTATTACCTTGGCTGTCTAGGGTATATCTATTACGGAAAAAATCTGTTGATTCATTGCTAATATATAGTTGTAATGTATTATTTTCTTCCAGTCTTGTTAATCCTATAAATTCACCTTTTTGGGGACTACCGCAATAAATAAATCTCACCGACTTAAACAAGTCCATTTGTTGCAAAAAAAGACTTTCTCCTTGGACTGGGAATATACTCAAATTGTTTTCTTTGATAGCATAAGCATTTAATTGATTAATCAGATGAGGGATTTTTAAATAATTGTCTACTCGCTGATCGATGCGGTTATCAATTTCTCTACGGAACTTGTTAGCTAGGTCATTAATCGCTCTCTGTCCATTCCGAAAAGATAACCACCCTATTAATCCAACGACAATCAATAGTTGTAAGAGAAATGGAATAATTAAGATTACTCTTAAAGGTATTTTTCCCTGAAAATTCTTATTTAATTGCTTGAGTAGTTTGATTTTCATGAAGGATGAGCCTGATGATAATTAAAGTTATATTATACCAAGGATTATTTTGCTGATTGCTGAGTGCTTCTTTAAAAGTTTTGACTCTAGCTGATGGCTGATAGCTATACTACTTTTTACCTCTTGTGTGTCTTGTTTCTAAAAAATTAATGGATAATTTTTAAAACAGAGTACACACAATAAAATCAACTAGAAAAGCGATCCCCCAGAGTGACTTAAGTTAGGCGATCGCTCTTTATATCATGTCTGATTGAATACTTATAAATAAACGACGGAGGAGTCAGGAGTCAGAAGTTAAGAACAAAGAAGAAGGAAGAAGGAGAAAGTTTTTTTCATCACTAATTATCCGCACATGATATTACTTTTAATATCCAAATAGGAATTTCTATATTAGCCTCAAAAATATCCAATTATCCTACTAAGTTTTCAATTGAATTAATATCGGTTGGTAATTCCTGAGTCAAAATTTCAGCACCATTTTTCGTAACTAAAATATCATCCTCAATTCTAATACCTCGCACATCAGAAAATTTTTCTAGGTTTTCCCAATTCACAATATCCTGGTATTTTTGACGCATCTCTTTGTCATTTAAAATTCCTGGAACTTGATAAAAACCTGGTTCAATAGTCACTAACATTCCGGGAATTAATGGGCGATTTAATCTGAGAAAACCTAGACCAAAACGACTACTACGCTCCCGACCTATTTCATATCCAGCTAAATCTCCTAAATCTTCCATATCGTGAACATCTAAACCTAATAAATGACCGACTCCATGAGGAAAAAATAAAGCATGAGCATCCATTTCTACTAACTCTTCAGCCTTACCTTTTAAAATTCCTAAATCTACTAATCCTTCGGAAATAACTTGAGCCGCTAATAGATGAATATCTAAATATTCAACACCAGGTTTAATTTGAGCAATACAAGTATCATGGGCAGCTAAAACTACATCATAAATATCCCGTTGTGTAGGAGAAAATTTACCAGAAATAGGCCAAGTTCGAGTCACATCACTAGCCCAACCTAAACCTGTTTCTGCCCCCACATCTGCTAATAGTAAATCTCCTGTTTGTAGGGGGTGATGATATTGTTCATTGTGCAAAACTTCGCCATGTACAGTCACAATACTAGAGTAAGCACAAGTCATATTATGAGAGATAATAAGACTTTCCATTGCTGCCCGAATATTGGCTTCAAATTTGGCGTTTTTTGTGGATGCCATTCCGGCTTTATGAGCTTCTATTGTTACGGCTGCTGCTTGTTTTAATTCTGTTAAAGCTGTGGCATCGTGGCTAAGTCTTAAAGAGATGATAGCCTTGGTTAATTCTAGGTCGATTTCTGTGGGGTTATTAGATGGAGAAATATCTCGATTAAGAATGTCAGACTGTGTGATTTTAGTAGTGGGATTTTGTACAGAAATAGTTGCTGTATTTGTGGCGCGGGATTTTAATTCTTTCATGGGAAAAGCAGCATCAGCACCAATAATTTCTGCCAGGCGATCGCGTGTGGGTATTTCTCCATGCCAAAGTTGACTACTTGGCGGTGAATTATCCATAAATAGTTCCAATTTTCCTCGGTCTAAATAGATAGCAGCATTTTCAATAGGTAGTCCTGCAAAATAAAGAAAGTGGCTGCTAGGGCGAAAGGGAAAAGTATTAGCTGGAAAGTTGCGGGGAATACGACTGCCTGACCAAAGTATGGCTGGAAAATCAATGAAGTTGCCGAGTTTTTGCCGTCGGTTACGGAGTGTATTTGCAAGAGATTTGTGTAAGAGAGGAATTTGCATGGTAATTATTTATTTGATAGTTGTATTGTTATTATAGATAAGTGGGTGGGCATAAATAAATGTTTCCTAGGTCATGCTGCGCAAAAAAAGCGAAAAATCTGAAAATTAATTTATAAGCCTTTTTTTAAGAGGTTTTCACCGTTTTAAATCTCCATCGCTATTTTATGGATAATTAAACCCACCTACTTATACCGTTTCACGGAAGTCAGAAGTCAGAAGTCAGAAGTTTGATTGAAGATTACTAAAAACTTTGACAATACAATAGTTTCAGGCAATTATTTAATATTTAAAGTTTGAAACTATTTGTGACATCCTTAAAGTGAATTGGTATTATTTATAGTTGTAGACTCAGTTTGAATGAAAATATTAATCTGTTCCCTTGTAGAAATTTTGTTTTGAAACCCCCTAATAAAAAATTGGCAGTATTTCACAAAGTTTGACTTAAATTAAAAAAAAACTACTGGCTAATACCAAGTCCGGTTGCTCAAAAAGAGTTATAATTTTTTATGGTATTATCTGCCTGAATAAGTATAGCAGTTGAAGCATAGGTCAGGAGGTCTCTAAAACTTGATGGGTCTTAAAGGTAATACTTTTTATCCTAGCTAGAAAGCTTCGCCGTGACAAACGGAAATGCTTATAGCTATAAAATGACAAAATAGGATTTTTTATAACATTTTACTCTGACTACTGAAAATCACAATAGTCAGATATTTAACTCAGAAAAATATCATCTAAATCAAATTTAACCAGAGAAAGAAAATGGCAAGTCTAAAATTTCCCATTGCTACATCTATTATTTTATTCACAGCATTAGTTATTTTATTTAAGAGTAGTATTAGTGAAGCCAGAAATAACCGCAGTATTTCCTGTAATGATAATTGTCTGCAACTGACTCAAGCAAATTCAACAGAAAAGTTTCAAGAAATTATTGGCGAAAATATAGAAGTAGAAAAAGTAGTTGGAGGTTTCAAATTTATCGAGGGACCTGTCTGGCATCCAGAAGGATTTTTACTTTTCAGTGACATTCCAGAAAATACAATTTATCAATGGCAACCCGAGCGAGAAATTAAAGTATTTCGTCGTCCTTCTGGCAATGCTAATGGCAATACTTTAGACTTACAAGGAAGATTAATAACTGGTGAACATAGTAATCGTCGGGTATCGAGAACTGAAAAAGATGGCAAAATTGTTACACTTGTCAGTCAATATAATGGTAAAAGTCTCAATAGTCCGAATGATTTAGTTGTTAAATCTGATGGCAGTATTTATTTTACTGACCCTCCTTATGGAATTAAATCAGAACAAGAAGAATTAGGTTTTTATGGCGTTTATAGAATTGCAGCGGACGGTGAATTAACTTTATTAGTTGATGATTTTGTTCGCCCTAATGGTATTGCTTTATCTCCAGATGAAACTAAACTTTATGTGAATGATTCTGAGAAAAGTCATATTCGGGTTTTTGATGTTAAATCAGATGGAAGTTTAGAAAAAGGAAGGATTTTTGCTGAGTTGAAAGACTCTGATAAAAAAGGTGTACCGGATGGGATGAAAGTAGATTTAGAAGGAAATATTTATAGTAGCGGGCCTGGGGGAGTTTGGGTTTTTTCTCCCGCGGGGGAGTTATTAGGAAAAATTGCTGTGCCGGAGAAAGTTGCTAATTTAGCTTGGGGAAATGATGATTATAAAACTCTTTTTTTAACAGCCAGTAATAGTCTGTATCGAATTAATTTAAAAATTGCCGGGGTGAGACCGGGGGAAAGTAATAAATGAGGTTTATATAGCAATCCTATTTGAGTCGTAAATTTTTGGTGGTAGTAGGTCGTAGGTATTAGGTGGTAGGTGGTAGGTAGAAGAAAAAATAAATACATCTACATTTTTCACAAATGATTTAGGATTGCTATAGTTAGGGCACAAGACGGATTTTTAACTCAATTTATGGAGGATAAAAATTCCGAGTGGAAATACAATTAATTCTGGGATGGAATGGTAATTCAGACAACAGATGAATTTTTAACTCGAATTGATGGAGGATAAAAATTCCGAGTGGGAATACAATTAATTCTGGGATGGAATGGTAATTCAGACAACAGATGAATTTTTAAGTTGAATTTATGGAGTCGAAAAATTATGAGTGGGAATACAATTAATTCTGGGATGGAATGGTA
>JBARXI010000751.1:0-1953 GCA_049647275.1 Microcoleaceae cyanobacterium | reverse complement strand
TTGTATATATAATGTATAAGCAAAAAAATCTAATCGTCGCTCGGCAACTATTTTAGAATCTAATTGTCGCAGAGTACCTGCTGCTGCATTACGGGGATTTGCAAATGGTGGTTCGTCTTTTTTTTCTCTTTCGGAGTTAATATTTTCAAAGACATTTATGGATAAAAAAGCTTCACCACGAACTTCGACTAATGAGGGTGGGTTATCAACTTTTAGTTTTAATGGAATAGTTTTAATTGTCTTGACATTTTGAGTAATATTTTCCCCCGTCACACCATCACCACGAGTGACACCTCGTACTAATACACCATTTTCATAAGTTAGGGCTAAAGCAGAACCATCTATTTTTAATTCACAAACATATACATCCCTTTCCAAATCTTTGTTTTCAGAAGGAGAATCAACTTTTATTTGACGTTGCCAGCGTTCCGACCAAGACTTTAATTCCTCAATATTAAAAGCATTTTCCAGACTGTAAAGAGGGATATTATGACGAATTGATTCAAATTTAGTTGCTGGTTTTTCTCCCACTCTTTGGGTAGGGCTATCTGGAACAATTAACTGAGGGTATTCGATTTCTAATGCTTGTAAATCTCGATAAAGGCGATCGTAAACAGTATCTTCCATAATTGGGCGATCAAGAATATAGTAAGCATAGCTAGCTGCTTGAAGTTGTTCTCTTAACTGTTTAATTCGCTGCTCAATTTCTGGTGTCATCTGTGGCACAACCTTATTTCTCCTTCCACCCATTTTTGATACTTTTCCTAATATTTTATACCAATTTCATAAAATATTGCTACATTCATTTAATAAGGAACAGGTAGAATAGAACAGGAGCATATAAGTATATATAAATAGAATGAGTCTGGTTAAGTTTCTCCGCAGAAACAGATATCAAAATAACTTTCTGGAAGGGAATGAACAACCCTTTTCCACTCATCAATAATATCTCTTCGAGTTATTTTTTCGACCGCATCAATATGAGTTTCAGTTCCAGCTTTTCCTAAATATTTATCTAAATATTTATATTGAGTTTTTTTCTGACTTTCAGTAGCTATAAGAAAAATAGGTGAAGCAGATTGTAATTTATAATAATAGTACAGTTTCTGATTTCTATTGACTTGATAACGAATTATATGAACTTCAGGAGGATCGACCTCTCCTTCTCGTGAAATCTGTTTAATTTTTTGCTTCAAATTACTATTAAACTCTGAATTTTTTTCGTTCTGAGAGTCACTGATTGAATAGTTTTAGGAAATTTTTGTGTAGATACTAGAGTGACTATTTACATTCTGTAAATGTTAGCGTAAAATCTAAACTAACATTGGAAAAATCCAGAAATAATATCAAATCCGGTTAATTCGGTATAAAAAAATGTTTCATCTTCACCCACGCGTGCGAATATTTCTAAATTCTCTTCCCTCCTGACTCCTGACTCCTGTCTCCTGACTCCTAATTAACTATCTAATTATACCAATACTACCGGATTTGATATAATTGTTCAATAAAACCAGGATATTAACTAAAAAAGCATCAGATATTAACGACCAGATAGCCACAGTTTGCTATTGCTTCGCAACGCGTTTTTCTAGGTGCTGCCCAAACATTTCACATAGCGAAATGTGGCAATACCAGATTTATTTATAATATCAAATCCGCCGATCATAAAAAGGTAATTATTTCAAATTCCTCTAACCGTTCAGCATACTCACCTCCTCTGTTATGCCTTACTGACATAATAAATATACTGGCGAAACCTGACTTAGTATAAGCTCTTCTACTTCTTCCTTGCCACTTATAAATTCAAATCTAAAAATTCACTAAACTTCTTTTGCAGAACTGGTATTCCTTTAAGAATAGACTTTTCCCTATCTCCATTTTCGTGATTATTGTATCCAGAATTTAAAATTTTATTACCATTCACTTTCTCAATCGGTGAGTGTTCTACCTGAA
>JBARXI010000750.1:0-8798 GCA_049647275.1 Microcoleaceae cyanobacterium | reverse complement strand
TTGGTTATTGTGGGTAAAGTTTACAATAAATTAATCCTCAAAGTCAAAAAATTAACCAGGATGTTTAACGGCATTCTTAGTGTATTTCAGAATTTATATTCCTGTAGTTATCACGCACCGTTAGAATAGAATGGTGCAACAAGTGTAGGTTGGGTTGACGTAGGTTAGCGCCAGCTTATCCGTTAGGATAAACCCAACAATAAGGCACTGAATTTAATTTTTTTATCCTCTTTAAAGGGCAGGCTTGAAAGCTAATTTTCTAGTCTTATGCAAAATTTGATTTTGAGTACCTATAATTTCTCCTTGAGTAATTTTAGGAGTAGGATAATCATACTATTTTACTCAAACGTTATAGTTTTGTCAGAGCGATCGCTCGGAGAAGGAAAGTTTTATTCGTTTGGGTTTTGGAATTATAATATAGTAGTTGTTAATAATCTGAGGTCTGATATGGATATTGATCAACTTTTTAGGCGTTACGACAGTGGGGAAAGAGATTTTCGGGGTGTTGATTTGAGTGGTGTTGATTTGGATTATGTCAACTTGAGAGGTATCAATTTGGGTAATACCGACTTGAGTAATGCCCAATTGAGTGATGCTGAGTTGAGTAATGCTGACTTGAGTAATGCCAACTTGAATGATGCCTGGTTATACAATAGTACCTTTATCCATACAAACTTGAGTCGTGCTAACTTAGTTTTTGCCCGCTTGAGTTGTGCCGACTTGTGTTTTGCCGACTTGAGTAGTGCTAATTTATATAGTGCCATCTTGATGCGCACAAACTTGAGTGATACAAACTTGAGTGGTGCCGACTTGAGTAGTGCCAACTTGAATGATGCCGACTTGAGTAGTGCCAACTTGAATGATGCCAACTTGAGTAGTGCCAACTTGAGTAGTGCTGATTTGAATGGTGCTAATTTGAATGGTGCTGATTTGAGCTATATAAACTTGAATGATGCCAACTTGAGTGGTGCTAACTTGAGTGATACTAACTTAATTTGGGCATATCTGCTACACGCTAACTTAAGTAGTGCCAACTTAAGTAACACCAAAATAGCTGGCGCTTCTTTATGCGATGCCAACCTCAGAAAATCAAACCTCCAAAATGCCGATTTAACTCAAGCAAACCTAGCGGGTGCTAACCTAACAGAAGCAGACTTAACTAATGCCGATTTAACTAATGCTAACTTAGGAGGTGCAGACTTAACTAATGCCAGGTTAGATAATGCCAAAATTACAGGAACTATTCTTGATTCCTTACCATTAAATAACGGCAGATTTAAAAGTCTAAAAATAGACGATATTATTACATGGGAACATCTCAGTTTTCGCTCCAAATCAGAAGTTAAAATAGCAGAAGAACTCGACAAAAGAGGCTTACTTTTCTTCCCAAATAGTGCCGTCCGTCTCACCACAAAAGAAGGGCGTAAAAATAAAGAACCAGATTTCTTAGTTTGCTACAAAACCACCAAAGGTTTTAAGTCTGCAATTCTCGAAGTTGATGGTTTTTATCATACACCTGAAAGACGAGTAGAAGAACAAGAAAGAGAAAGAGATTTTGAGCGGAATGGTGTGAGAATTTATCGGTTTGACTCGAAAAAATGCTATACAGAACCTGATAAAGTTGTCGATGAATTTTTAGAGCTATTAGAAAATCAAAATTAATATCTTTCTAATAACTATAGAAAGAAAGCTAAATTATGTCTAATATTACAGAATGGAATGGTGCGTTACGTTACCACTTTTAATGTTGCGCAGCAAAACGCACCCTACTGGACTGACACTGTAGCCATAACGCACCGTTAGAATGGAATGGTAATGGTGCGTTACGTTACCACTAACGCACCCTACTGGGCTACTAATAGACATCTCCAATAATAAAAAATAAAATTAATTATCGCGCATAAATCATCAATTATTTCCCCCTACTCCCTCACAGGAGTGCGCGTTCCCTCTCTTGGTCAGCTACCAGGTGCGTCTGTCGCCGACGCGGGGTCTGACCGCTTGCGTCTTACGCCGACGCGGGATCGCACCGCTACTCCCTACTCCCTCTTTTCTGGAGATGTCTAATGTTACAGAATGGAATAATGGTGCGTTACGTTACCACTAACGCACCCTACTGGGCTACTACTACTTATATAGATTCAGCTATACTCCTCTTTTTTAAGAGTATATTTTAAAAAAAATAGTATGGATTTTCCTGTTCGATCATAATTATTATGAATAATACTAATAATGCTTCTTGATGAGGAAGTAGATATTTCAAAAAAGCTGAGGTGTAGTTTTGAATAAAATAATTGCTCTGTATCTTTACTGGTGTTTAAATGATTAATTCCTGATTACTCTATATGGTAATTGAATGCTTCATCAATATCATGCAAATTAATTTGCGTTATCCCTCAATGGTTTTGTCGGATATTTTTCCTAGATATATGAATTTTCATCTTCTGCAAATAAGAATCCAATAATCAGCAAATATATGACAAATTTCTGCTCAATGTAGAAAGATTTATTTAGATAAATTCACTAATACCAAATTCATTTCTAAGTTGCATAGAATAATATTTTGATCGGGGTTGACTGTAGATCGAGATAGACAAGTTAATAAATTTCATAATTCTATGCCACCTCACATAAAATTGGTATAACACCTAACACCTACAACCTAAGACCTAACACCTATTATTTAGTGGAATATATTAATGAAAAAAAGAAAAAAATCAATTTTTAGCCAATGGGAAGCATTTTGCCTAACAGTAATTGCTTGTACTCTAACGCTGTGGGTATCTCCAGTTAGTTCCCAAGAATCAGAAACAGAAACTTCAGCCACAATAGCAGCAATTACTACTGAAGAATCAGAAATTCCTGTCGATGAGCTGAAACTTTTGCTCAAACCTCTGACTCAGCAGGAATTAGAAATCGAGGCTAAAGCTTGGCAGGATTTGCTAAAAGCCAAAGTTCAGGAGATTAGCGATGTTGAGATTGCGATCAAACGCAAAAATCGGGAAACCCGAAAATCTGAAGAAGCGGTTGATGCTATAGAGAAAGCTCAAAAATCTCTTGAGGAAGCAGAGGGAGGAAAAAAGAACGCATCTCCTGGAACTCCAGAAGCAGAGGAAGCTGAAAATAATTTAGAAGTGGCACAAAAAGAACTCGCCAAAGCTCAAGAAGCAGTTGAGGAAGCTGTTGAGGTGAAAAAGCAAGGTGAAGGAACTGAGGAAGCTACCCAAAACCTAGAAGTAGTAGCAGAAGCGATCGAAGATGAAGCTAGCAATACAGATGATATCGATAGCCAACAGGAATTAGAAGAGAAAGAAAAACAGTTAGAAGCATTATCGGAGCAACTCGAAGATTCTAATGAAGTGGCATCGGAAGTCAAGACTCAATTGGTCGTTGGTGTCACTGAGCTTCAGCAGGAGCAAACTGCCCTTGCCGATCGCTTTGATACTGTTTTGGATGAATTTGAGAGTAAAGGGGGTAAAGCTGAATCTTTCCGTCAATATGTTGAATCTGTTAGTGGTGTCGAGATTGATGTGAGTGATACTGAAGGTTTGTGGTTAAGGATAGCTGGTTGGCTCAAATCAGAAGAAGGTGGTTTACGTTGGGGCAAAAATATTGGTATCTTTTCCGCAATTGTGGCTACTTCTGTAATTGTTGCTGCGATTTTAGGCTTTGTTACTAATAGGAGTCTGCGAATTGTAGGGGGAGTTTCTGACCCTTTGCGTCAATTTTTGGTCAGAAGTGTGTGGCAAGCAACTGTTGGTGTTGGTGTCTTATTAGCCTTGACCGCTTTGGAAATAAGTCTTGGTCCAATTCTCGCTTTAGTTGGTGGTACTAGCTTTATCTTGGCATTTGCTTTGCAAACCAATATTGGTAACTTGGCTAGTGGTTTAATGATTATGATCTATAGCCCATTTAATGTAGGCGATGAAGTAGAATTATGTGGGATATCGGGCTACATTGACTCTATCAGTCTCGCTCATACAAAAGTAAAAGGTTGGACTGGTCAGATTATTACAATTCCCAATAACTCAGTTTTGAGTAGTGTGGTCGTGAATCATAATGCCAGAGATACTCGTCGCGTTAGTTTGCAAATTCGGGTTGGTTATAGTGAGAATTTGTCTAAAGTTGAGCAATTACTTTTGGATATTTTTAAATCTCATCCTCTAGTATTAGACCAACCAGGACCGAGTACATTTGCATGGAAATTTGAAGAGTACTTCCTCGATCTTTATGTAGGAGGATGGACTAAAACTTCAGATTACTGGCGGGTATATAATGAAACTCTTCATCATATTAAGGAAATATTTGCTCAAGAGGGAATATCTATTCCTATTCCCCAGCAAGATATTCGTTTTCAAGAGTCTAACCCATTATCTTTGAAACCTCAAAAAAATAGTAGTTCTGTAAGGTAATTAAGTAGTAATGCCGATAAAAGTTACGCTAAAAGCTAAAAGAGGATAGCTAGTGTATTAGGGGTAGGTTAAAAATTAACTCAAAATCTACCCCTAATACCATGTTTGGTTAAATAATGGTATTATAAAGATGAATATGGGATTTGAGAAAAAAAGAGCGATCGCTTTGTATTGTGGTTAATTAATGCCACCTAATACTACCGTCTAAAATGTATGATTACACAGGCACAACTAAATTTAGAACAGTTTTTAGCTCTTCCAGAAAGAGACACGACTTATGAATTAATAGACGGAAAAATACAATCTAAAATGTCTCCCAAAAGATTTCATTCTCGTTTAACAGGTACTCTTTATCTACTTATGACTAACTGGAGTCAATCAAAAGGAGAAGTAGGAATAGAATGGGGAGTCACACTACAAAAAAATGGAAAAGATTGGGTTCCCGTACCCGAACTATTATATATTTCTTATGATAAATTACCCCAAGAAAGATTTGAGGATGAACTCTGTCCGTTTCCTCCGGAATTAGCCATTGAAATTATTTCTCCCGGTCAATCTTTTGGCTATCTTAGTGAAAAAGCTACTGATTATTTGAATGCAGGAATTTTGAGGGTTTGGATAGTTGATTCACAAGCAAAAAGCATTACTATTTTTTATCCTGATGCTCCCCCAAAAACTAAACGTGAGCAACAACGTTTAACAGATGAAGTTTTGCCAGAATTCGAAATAACTGTTGAGCAAGTTTTTCAGCAAGCAGGAATTTGAATTTAATGGATAATTGATAATGGATAATTATGAAGAATCATATAGTTAAAGAAAAATCATCAGGACTTACGCAGAACCACGAGATTTGGTAGGAAAAAATGGCATTTGCCCCCTACAGATAGGGTATTATCTACGAGTTTGCGTAAGTCCTGTAATAATTAATAACGGATAGTTGATCAGCGAATTGCTATAATGAATAATTAATAATTATTCATTATTCATTATTCATTTACCTAAACAACACTAACCGGAACTTCATCCAACTGCTTCAAGAATTTTTTAATTAACCCAATAGTCACCGCAGGAACTTCCAATTGAGGCGTTAAACCCACATTTTCTAATGTTTGAAAAATCTTCACAGCTTGAGGATTCAAATCTGCCAAACGTTGACCTATTTCTGGACCTGTAAACTCCGACTTTTTGCCCCAAAGAATTGCCGTCGGAATTGTTAATTGACTCATATATAAAGATAGGTCAAAACACAAATCTCCCCGCACAAAAGATAGAGCAGAATATTCCGCATTAGGTTGAGTTGATGACTCTAAATATGCCTCTACAATTTCATCATAAATTAACTTGGGATCAGCAAATTGTCTGGTTTCTAAGAAACTTCTAATTCCTCCTGGGGTAGCAACACCAGCATTATAAATCAAACGATCTAGTATTGGCGTACTCACCAGTTGAGCAAAAAAGCTGCCAGTGTAATTTTCGCCGAAGTCGGATAAACCTGCGGGAGTTGTCAATATTAGAGACTTGAATAATTCCGGACGAGCGATCGCTACTCTCACCATCATTGCTGCAGTCAAGGAAGAGGCAATAATTCTGGTGGGAGATTGACAAGTTTGTTCTAAAAATTCGATAATTGTTGTGATATAGTCGTCTACTTTGTAATCTAGCGCCTGATGTTCCGATCGCCCCCATCCGATTAAGTCTGGAGCGAGGATACGGTATTCTGAGGCAAAAGCTGGGTAAACTTTTGACCATTCGTAGGCAGATGACCCACCGCCGAAACCGTGAAAAAATACTAGGGTTGGCAAGTCGTCGGTGTTGTCAGTGTCGGTTTTCCAGGGTGCTTTGTCGTTGGTGTAGTAGACCATTCTACCGTGGGAGGTGACGATTGATTTTTGTTCAAAACCTACAGGGATAAACATAGTAATTTTAGATTTTAGAATTGGTATTAAGTGGAAATAACCTTAGTATAAGATTTTTTATTCTGTTTGATGGCTTTGTTGTATGTTCGGTCTGTCGCACCCCGCGGGGTCGTACCGCTGTTGCCTGTTTCCTGCTATATTTGTCAAAGCAAAGATTGCCTGGGTATAATATCAAATCCGTTTAATTCGGCACGTAAAAATGTTCCATCTTCAACCATTACCAAATATTTCTCGATCTCCCCATCTCTCTACCTCCCCATCTCCCCACACTCCCCACCCTCCCCACACTCCTCACCATAAAAATCTAATTACACCGATGCTACCGGATTTGATATTATACGAGGGGCCGCCTACTTACCGTTAGATATTTTAACAAAATACCAACTCGCGCAGCATATACAGCAGCGCTTGGCTAAACGACCTTGATGTCCTAAAATTTGCTTGTTCAACAGTCTCAATAAACAGTTTCAAAAAAAAGTAACAGAGCTACTAGCATGAATAAATACGATGATATTGCCCAGTATTATGACTTAATTATGGAAAGTGGGTATTACAACTATAGGAAAGAAGCTCAGCCCCTCAACTCTATCCTCAAAGGTCGGAAAAAAATTATTGAAATTGGGGTAGGAACGGGATTACTTGCAGAAAAACTGCTGGAACTAGATCCCTGGTATGAGATAACTGGCATAGATTTTACTCCTGCTATGTTAGACCGGAGTAAAGCTCGTTTGGGGAGTCGGGCAAAGGTAGTAGAAGGTAATGTCTTGTCAATGGATCTGCAAGAATCTTTTGATGGGATATATTCCCATGGGGGTCCAGTCGGTGTTAGTCGGGTTGGTAACAATTACCACTTATACAGTTTTATGCCCAATTTTGAGGACACCGTTAAAATGTTAGACAATATTGCTCGCCATTTAGTTGACGGAGGATTATTTGTACTTAACATTCAAGCAGAGGAAACTGATGCAGATGGCGAGCAAGAGATTGGCAACAACATTGTTTACGTTCAGCAAAAGCATCTCTCTTTCCTAGACAATAAAGAAATGTACTTTTGGGAAAAAGACTATATTTTCAAAAAAGAAGGTGAGATAGTTGCTAGCGATCGCCATAAGTTTTTAATGCTACACGACCTACTTCTCGAAGATACAATGAAGGCGGCAGGGTTTAAGTTGAAAGAGGTGACTCCCGACGATTTACATATGGTTTACCAGAAAGTGATTTCAACAATTAATAATTAATAATTAATAATTAATAATTACCTCTCCTTGAAAAGAAGAAGATTGGCTAATTATGAAAATTTTTCTCTATTATCCCCTTAAAAGGGTCGGCTTTAAACCACAATTTTTCGGTAAAGCAGCACCGCATCCTGGAGATGAAAACCTAAGACGAATACGGAAAGATAGAAGTAAAAATCTTGTTAAGATTAGCAGATTTTAGATTTTTTCTGGTTTAAGCTAATTATTATCAATGTTATTAGGTTCAACAAATGCAAGTTCAAGAAAATAAGTTTTCCTGGTATGATGTGCCTGAAGATGTCAAGAATTTATTAATGTTGGCGGTGGAAAATTGGGAGGATACTGAGACATCGGAAAATTATATTAATCAAGCTTTGGCTAAGACAGATGGAAATCTAGATATTTTGATAGGTGCTTATCGTTATTTTTTCTATAAAAATAATATGAAAATGTCACTACAATTGGCTAATAGGGTAATTAATGAAGTGAAAAAGAAGGAAAATTTACCTGATGATTGGCAGGAGGTAAAAACTATATTAGCTAGTCGAAAAAATGAGCAGCAAATTAATCTTTTGATTACGGCTTATGCTGCTTCGGGATTGATTATTGCGAAGATGGGAGATTTAGAAAAAGCTAAGGCAATAAGTGAGGAAGTTCAAGAGATTGATGAGAAAAATGATTTAGCAAAAATCTTGTTTGATGTTATTACTAGACCGCCAGATGAAGATGAAGATGAAGATTAAGGTGATTTTATGATTAATATTTTGAAGAAGGAAGAAGGTGTTTAGTTATCTAGGAAAGAAGGAAGAAGTGGATGGGGATAGTCAACGACCTGCCACTTTGTCTCTACAAACTCCAACTAATTGTAGACAGTGGGGTATTAAAATAAAGAAATAGTAGCATAAGTAGCATAAATTTTTTCTAAACCTAAAGTCGGTAATTCAGTCTGAATATTTTCTGGTGTATATCCTTTCCAATAATAAGCTATGACATCATCAATACCAATTCGATGTCCTTTAATTCTAATATCATCAGAATTTAAAAATTAAAAATAATCCTCCAATTTCATGGTTCTATACCCTAATTATTAGAAATCTCCAAATCAAAATTTGGCATTGGTGAAATAAGGTATGAAATTCGGTTCGGAGTAAGATTGATAGTGGTACTTAGACATTTTTTGCCAGGAAAAATGCTTTAAAGTCAGTCAAGAGTTGGGAATTACGTCGATGCCTTAA
>JBARXI010000749.1:0-18193 GCA_049647275.1 Microcoleaceae cyanobacterium | reverse complement strand
ACGTTGGGGTTTTTCAAATTGAGAAATTTCTCAGCAGAGGTCTCAGTAGAGTTTCTGTCGGAAATAAATTCTGAGGGAAACTACAACGTTGGGGTTTTTCAAATTGAGAAATTTCTCAGCAGAGGTCTCAGTAGAGTTTCTGTCGGAAATAAATTCTGAGGGAAACTACAACGTTGGGGTTTTTAGATTTTATAGAAGTTACTTACCAGGGGTTACCCTAGTAAATATTATTGATTTCTCTAGAATTTATCAAAAAAGCAGTCATTTATTAGTTCTTTTACGGAAAAAGCATAACCAATTCCCACATTTGCCGACCTTTCAAGCTCATAAGTCATTCCTAACATTTGACGTTGGTTTTCTATAAAAGCTTCAGTAGGATCAATATTTTGTATGAATATTCCCCCTTGACTTTTAAATAATATTTCAATATTTTGTTTGAGGATATAGCGTAATTTTTCAAACCCTTGAGTAAGACCAGTTGCTTTTCTAGTAATAATACCAATAACTTTTCCAGTCTTTGGATCGATTAACGGACTTCCTGAATTACTTGAATTAACACTTGCATCAACTTGAATAACATCGATATTTTTACTTCTATAAAAAGACGAGATTATTCCAGAATGACAGACAAGGTTAAGATGTTCAAATGGATATCCGAGAAAAAATATATCATCTCCTATTCGCTTTTCTAAATCTGAATATTCTGATAGCTGAAAGTTGTAAAGTTTTTGTTCAGACAATTCAGGTATATCAAGCACTATAAAATCGTAAGCTCTCTCATCAGAAGCTGTTTTTGTTCTTTTTAAGAAGTCATGGTTTGTTATAGAAAAGCCCTCTTTGAATAGTTCAACTTCGGGAGAGTTATTTATTGTTCTAATAACAACAACAGAATCATGGGGAGGAGAATAAGCAACATGATAATTTGTCACTAATAACCCTTCAACCATAAATCCAGTTCCAGAAAAGCTAATTTTTCGTTTAGATATGAAAAGAGTTTTTCCTGTCAAGTTTTCCTCTTACCTGTTCCCTAGTCTTAATAACCAATTTAAAAGCACGTTAGCGGAGCTTTGCGTCAGCAATCGGCTTATCAACTAATATTTAACTATAAATTTAAAGAAATTTTTTCTAGTTAATTAGGAACGGGTACGCCGGAGTGCAGCATTAATGATTATCTAGCACTAGCGATAAAGTTAAAAGCCTTAAATGGGTACTTTAAAGCACTGCCGAATTCTTCAAAACTGAGTGGTTTAACATTCTCAAGAAAGTCTTTGATTAAGAAAATCGAATAATTGTGTTTTTCAGTCAAAAATTCAAACATCATAGAAGGAGTAACGTCATATTTTGAGAATGCTGAACGAGCAAATTCAAATAGTATCGTAGGGCGATAACGACGCAACATATTCTCTCCTCCCCTGAATACTGATAACTCAGCTCCTTCTACATCAATTTTGATAAAATCGACTTGGTATTCTGGAAATAAAATATTATCTAGTTTTTCACATTTGACAGTAACTTCTTGAATCTTATCTCCCTGTTTGTTATGTGGAAAAAGTCCACTGTAACCTGAACGACTAGTATTTAGATAGAAAGTTACTTCTCCTGTTTTTTCTCCTAATGCTAATTGTTTAATATCTACTTCAGGAAACTTTTTTTTTAGCAAATTTGTCTTATAGGGTAAAGCCTCTACAGCTATATGATTTCCTTGAGGTGCTAAAGTCATAATTTCACTGAGCATTGAACCAAGATGACATCCAATATCTAAACAATTAGAAGACTTATTGATGACCTGATTCATCATCTGTTTTATTCTTTTATCTTCGATGTAAATTTCATTCAGCTCAGGATGTTTAAGTCGCTGTCTAAATTTGAGTAGCCATCGGATATCTTCAAGAGGTTTCTCAACAGGTGTACGAATTAAAAGATGTTTAATGTATTCTTGCATAAGTGAGTATTCGAGCGATAAATTTCTTGTCAGAATATATAGCGGATGGTAAATGGAGCGATTGCTGACGCAAAGCTCCGCTAACGCTTAAAAATTTATAGCGATTGCCTCAATATTTTTGCCATTCCTTTATCCTTTATACCAGTTTTCACAAAAGTAGAGAAATTTATTCACTTTAAAAACTTCCATTCCTGACTACTGATATAGTATCCGGATAATTAGTTATCGTATAATTGAGGAGTCAGAATAAAGGATAAAAGTAGAAATTATCTGGGATACTCCTGCATTTTATGTTTGCATTGAATGGAAGTAGAGAGTGCGATAACTGTATAACCGGATTTCATATGATTACTCACTCCATAAATATTTTGTGGTTTACTTAACAGCACTTTTGCTGCTAAGTAATAAGTAAAGTGTCAAAAACTTTTGTGATATTAGCAATATGCAATATAAAGTAGCCTGGAGTCAAAATTCATTAATGCTGTATTTAGTAAATTTCCACTAATCAAATATCAATCAATATCAAATTTACTAGAAATGTTTAAACAATTTATTCATCCATTCCTGCATACATATAAAATTAAATTGTGACTCCTGACTCCTAAATGCTATATCAATAAACTAGCAACGAGCTTACATAAATTCTCGCGGGTCAGTCACATATCCAGTCAGTGCAGAAGCTGCTGCTGTATAAGGAGAAGCTAAATAAACCTGCGCCTGTTTGTTCCCCATTCGACCGGGGAAATTACGATTAGTTGTAGACACACAAATTTCTGGTTCATTTAATCGCCCAAATGTATCTTTTGGTCCTCCTAAACAAGCTGCACAGGAGGGAGCTGCAGGTTCAATACAACCAGCATCTAAAAATATTTCTGACAAAGTTTTACCCTGATGTTTTACGGTAAATAAATCCTCATAAACTTTCTGAGTTGCTGGTACTAAATAAGTGGGAACTTTTACCTGATGACCTTTAATAAGTTTGGCTGCATGAAGAAAATCAGAAATTTTTCCACCAGTACACGAACCAATATAAACTCGGTCAATTTTCACATCCTGACAATTACGAGCAAGTTCCTTATTATCTGGAGAATGGGGTTTCGCTACCACAGGTTCTAATTTTGTCACATCGTAAGAGCGGTCACTATAAAATGTCGCATTTTCATCTGTATGAAATGTCTCAAATGTTTGCTCTGTTCGACCTTCCAAATATTTAAAGGTAGTATCATCCGGAGCAATGACTCCATTTTTACCACCCGCTTCAATCACCATATTACAGAGAGTCATCCGTTCTTCCATTGTCATCCGTCCCACCGTTTCGCCAGCAAATTCCATAGTTCTATAAGTGGCACCGGAGACCGAAATATCCCCAATAATTTGTAATATCAGGTCTTTTGCCAATAAATAATCTGGCATTTCCCCGTTCAAGACAAACCGCATAGTTGCTGGCACTTTTAGTAGTAATTTACCTGTACCCATAATGAACGCGGCATCCGTATTGCCAATACCTGTGGCAAATTGTCCAAAAGCTCCCGCATTGCAAGTATGAGAGTCTGTCCCAAATAAAACTTCCCCTGGACGGGTGTGACCTTCTTGGGCGAGGGCAACGTGGCAAACTCCTTTGTAGTCTGGGTTGGCCTTGAAATTTGAGCGATCGATGATGTCGTAGAAGTATTTGATTTTTTGTTCTTGGGCAAAGTCTCGCAAAATATCTACGTTGCGGTTGGCCCGTTCATCAGCGGTGAAAATATAGTGGTCTGGTATGAGGACGATTTTTTCTTTGTCCCAAACTTTGGCATTTTCGCCAAATTCTCGTTTGAAGATACCAATGGTGCCGGGGCCACAAACATCGTGGGTCATTAGTACGTCTACGTTGACCCAAATGTTTTCTCCAGGGGTAACGCTAGATTTTCCTGATGCTTTGGCCAGGATTTTTTCTACCATGGTCATTGACATAAGCGATCGCTC
Source organism: Microcoleaceae cyanobacterium (assembly GCA_049647275.1). Taxonomy (GTDB): domain Bacteria; phylum Cyanobacteriota; class Cyanobacteriia; order Cyanobacteriales; family Microcoleaceae; genus JASJEE01. The sequence continues at coordinate 14,286 of JBARXI010000749.1, read as the reverse complement.
CTTTGGTGAATTAATTGCTCGGCTACAAATGTATTTTAGACAATCTGATACTGCTTTGCGTTCGTCAAAAGTCAAAAGTTACAATTATTTTTGGTTTTGACTTCTGATTTCTAGGTTGGTTTATTTTTTTTGTTTGGAAAGCTAAGGGTGACACAAAAGGAGATGGATAAATTATTTGGGTAATATTATGGCGACCTTTTGCTCCTCAAAAAAATATTAAAAAGCTATTTATTGGGAGTTAGTATGATGATGTTAAGCACAAATATCGGGATTATAAATAGCTTTTGTTTTGGAGATATAGATATGGAATTTTAAACTCTAGCCCAGAAAGAATGCTATAACAAAAGTGATGGGTGGATGAAGGAATTGTTTAGGGATTATCCTTGGGAAAAACTTGACGATTTAGGGTTTAGTATATTTTTTGGTTCGGCTTGGGTAGAAGTGAGAGTTTATCCGTGGGGTAATGATAGTATTATTAATACTTGTTCTACTGTAGTTATTGAGGCGGAGTTAAAGCCGGATTTACTGGAATTTTTGTTGCGTTCAAATGCTAAGGTGCAGTTTGGTGGTTTTTCTTTGGATACTGAGGGAAATATTTTATTTGAACATAGTATTGTGGGTTCTACTTGTGACCAGAATGAGTTTGAAGAATCGGCATTGGCAGTATTGGAAGTTGCTGATGATTATGACGATCGAATTTTTGAACTTTGGGGAGGTAAACTAGGTTTAAATATTTTACCTCAATAGTTTAAGTTTGAAGTAGGGAAAGCTTGATAATTTAATGGTTTTAGCATTTCTATTTTCAGGCTTTTATTTTGGTAGTCCTGCATAGTAATGTTCAGGAGTAAAATGTGATATTCACCTAAATGTTTATTCCGCAAAATATCATTGAGTGTTTTGAGAGTTAGCTGTGAAAAAATTATCTAATCCCTAACTTATACTATTACTATGCACCACTATCTTTATTTTTGGCGTTGCATTACTGCGGGATGATTTATAATTAAGAAGAAAATTTGAATTTACGCGATCGCTAGCCAAACAATGAAGATAAATTGTCCCAAGTTTGACTCTAATAATATTAGAAAAAATGGTCGAATAAGGAGGAAACAAAATTATCAATTTAACAATTGTGGTCGCCAAGAAGATTGAATATTATTCTGAACTAGGTTACTTAAAAAAAGTCAAAGAGCAATGTTTAACTATGTACTTTAATGGCAACAGATTTAGAGTCATTGAACGAATTACTAAAGTCAATCATAATACAGTCATTCGTTGGGTAAAACAAGCAGGTAATCGGTTGCTTTAAGGTAATCAAAATTATAGGATCCCACAGGTAGGTCAACTAGATGAGTTACAAACATTTATCGGTAAAAAAAAGTATAAGGATAAAATAGCAGATTACGTCATTATTTAGGCTTACTACATCGCAAAACATTTTGTTACTCTCGCGTTAAATGAGATGTTATCTTTGTCTCTCAAACTACTTATTTATTATTTGAAAGGGCAAAAACTCTCTTATATATATAATTTGAGTTAAATCCTGTGATTCTTTGATTTAGCGTTGGCGGAGCCTAGCGGCAGCTACATCGCTCTGTTAATTAAAAACTTTAAAATTAGGAAGACATTACACATCATCCCGCAATGGTGCAACGCCAAAAATACTGTATCTTAATTAATATGAGAACCACTATATAAGCACCTACACATAATTGATTACCTAATCTAATTTCCTGTAACCTTTGCAGTAAAAAGGTTTATGTTTTGGAAAATGTGTAATTAATTTTGTTTACCTGCTTATAATAAATCTATAATACAGATAGATTATATTATCGAAATATGGAAAAATTTTTAATTTTGACAATTTATACGAGTTATAAAGTGTTATAATTTTAAATCATTTTTTGAGATAAGGCAGCAAGAAACTCGCAATATTTAATAGTAAAAAAATTGGGAAATCTTTTGCTAATTTCAGAAAACCTACTGTAGGATGGCGGAAATAACTAAGCAGTTAAAAAAGGTTAAAAAGCTGATTGTACAAGCTTTATTTATTCCTGCCTCCTCGCTTCTGCATAGCTACCTTCTTGCACTAGTTTCAATCTATTTCAGTTTAAAGGAATAGCAAAAAATAAATTATCTAATTCTTGGACTATCCCTACTCCCTGGAATCGGATTTTTTTTACTTGGAAGTACCTAAAGTGTTGAACTTTAGAAACAAACCATAGATTAATATGTCACTACCTTTGTGGAATTTAGTATTAAATCCAAAGGATTTCAAAATCCTCAATAAATTTGTTTGTAACTGTTGAATTAATTAAAATGACTCTGACTAATTTAGGAATTTTTGAGCGATTACATGAAACTGCAAAAGGTTTACTATGGATGAGTGAATCCGATTATCCTTTTGAAGCTTTTATTTGGGAATTTGGAGGTAAAGTTTCATTGGATAATGAAATAGTTTTGAAAATCACTAAACATTCTCTGGAAACTCCAGTAAAAGTAATAGAATTTGATAGTTTTTTTAAACGTGCAATTACCCCTAAAGATTGGCATAAGATAGAAGAGTATGAAACTGTAATAAGATATCAGGAACTTGTCTGGATAATGAAGCAATATTTGCTCGATCTGAAGGTCTATAAAGTTGGTGAATGTAAAAAGGATGTTTATATAGTTGGTAAGACTTATACTGGAGATTATGCTGGTCTAGCTACGGTTTCTCTTGAGACTTGAATGTGAGAAAGAAGGTTGTAGATGAGCGACAGAATTGGGGGTTTTAATGTTCAGATTAAACCAAGCCAGATTGAGTAATGTTTGATTTAATTTAATTGCATAATTAATCATTAACCAAAACACTTTCTAATAGAATATTGATTAATGAAGCTTGATTTTTATTGCTCCGCAACCCTGCCATATTTCACTTGGCGAGATGCCGAAAACTAACTTTGTGTCTTCAAATAATTCTTTCTTTTGCTGTCAATAAATAGGGCTGGCTGAATAACTTTGAAAGTAATTATAGCTAAGGCTTTTAGCACTTTTAGGAGCGAATTGCTCAAAGTGTGAGTATTTTGAGCAGACAAGGGCTGAAAAATCTCACACAATTAATTACCTTCCACCTACTCTGTAATGCCAATTCCTCCTGACTTTTGTACCTCGCCAATCCAACTGCTACCCTACCTGACTCCTGACTCCTACCTTCCACAAAAAGACTTTTTCAGCAAACCCTAAATAAATTTACTTGCTTTAAAGCATTTTTTTTTGTAATTTTTGGCTAAATATCATCTATAGCAGTCCTATTTCAGCCCTTGTAAAAATATCTCACAAAAAGGCAACAGGCAACAGGCAACAGGAAACAGGAAACAGGCAACAGAGTCTCAGATTTTTTATCTGTGTTTTGATTTATGACAAATGATTTAGGATTGCTATAGGAAATTTCCTAGTAAACTTTGAATTTTGACTTTTAACTTAATTTACTTGTTATCTACTCGGCTTTCAATCGTATCTTGAATTTCTTTGGAAACTTTTGAAAGAAAATCATAACCAGTGGCAATTTCAATTTTATCTACTGAAACTCGGTAAGCACTCCAGTCACTTCTTATCCGATTAGAATTAGGCATATCAACTGCAATAACTCTGGTATTTTTATTAACTCCTCTAACACCGGAACCCGGTTTTAACACTACTAAAATTTTCCATGTACGACTAGGAATAGTTACTTTCCCCTCTGCAAGAGTTGCTTTTTTTCTATACCCTCCAGCAATAATATAAAGTTCATTTCCTTGTTGTACAAGTTCGCGAGAATATTGCTCTAACTCCCGCCAAGTTTCACGGTTATTATCTGGGCTTTGAGGAATTATATTTGTCATTAAAAATGTAGCTGAGTTATCTCTTTCATTAGCTGTGCGGTCTGCTGAAGGAATTAAATGTCCTCGGTCATAACCACTATTTCGATAATCATTAGGTCTGACCTGATACCAGTTTTCAGGTAAACTATCATCAGGGCGAAAATCATCCTGTCTTTCTACGTTCCCTAACCAAGATTTATTCAGTTGCCAACTTACCCAATTTGCTGTTCCTTTCTTTTGGTTATATGACAATACATATTGAGATTTTTCTATTAAATAATTATCTTGGTTTTCGATAGAAGCTGTGGCATTACTGGGATTTCCTAGAGTAATATGAACTTTGGGAGATGGTTTGAGTAGTAGAGAACATCCACTGGTAAGTGTGAGTAAAAATATTGCTATTCCTAGAGTAAATTTTTTTGGTAAAATAAACATTTTTTTTATCCTGCAAAAAAAGTCTTTCCTTCTGAAACAGAAGTATAGTCTTAAAGTTCACTTTGTGTCTATAGTATCCTTAACAAAAAAAATCTGCTTCGTTTTAAGTTAAAATTGTATTGTTCAGTTAAAACTACTAACGATGAATATAGAGAAAGCAATAGTCAAGGAATACGCAAATAAATCGATCAAGGAAATTTCCGATGCGCCAGTCTGGGCTATTAAAGGAGTATCTCAATCAGATGCTGTTTATCTAGAAAAAGCATTTGGAGTAAAAACAATTCGTGATTTTGCTAATCTGAAATATGTCAAGTGGGCTCAAGCAATAGTAGCTTTATCAGAATTAGAAGTTTAAGAGAAACCACGGCTTGTAGAACATATCATACATTTACCCCCAGGTTAAAACTTGGGGGTAAAAATTATTCTAGTTTAAATATAAATTTGGTCTTATTTAAACTATTTAAGTATTAAATACCTAAACAAAATTAATTACCTACTCTGATTATATGTAATCCTTACAGTATAAGGAATTCAGTTTCGCTAAATGTGTAATTAATTTTGTGTACCTGCTTAACGTAGATTTAGTAATAAAATTATAACTACGACAAATGATGATATGTGCGATAGTGCTATTTACAGAATACTGATAAAAGTGTTTTTATGTACCATTCTATTGCTAACTTTTCCCCACAGTCTCTCACTAAAGAATTAAATCCAGGTGCAGAATTAGCTTCAATCAGCCAGAGTTTATCATTTGTATCTAGAGCTATATCTAGCCCCGTATATCTTAATTCACAATTTTGAAATATCGGTTTACAGAAACATTGTACTCGTTCTAAAAAATCTATATCCAATACAATTTTAGCTTTTGCTCCCTCCCAATGTAGTCTACTTAAATTTCCGACAAATTTTGCTCCATTAATACTCTTCTCATATACACAATGTAAGTCACCTTCTAGAAACAAAGCTCTAAATTCTTTCTGAATCTGAATGTATTCTTGACTAATAGCAATATAATCGTATTTGTGGTCGCTTAAATCATAAATTTTACAAAGGGAATGTATGATTTCACTTCTCTCATTGCACTTAAATACATTTCTTCCCTTTGAGCCTTGATTTTTCTTCAGTACAACAGGATAGTCAAAGTTTTGCTCAATATTATTTGCTATTTCTTCTACATTAGAATCTTTCACATAACTAGAATATAACTCATTACAATTAGGATTTAAGTAACCCTTGGTTTTCGGCATATTGATATGGGATTTAAAATATTGATAAAAGTATTCTTTGTCACGGCATAAATGAGTAACTGATGATGAGTTAAGTGGTGCTGCCCAATTCACAAAGAGATGAGACTGACCTTGATGTTTTACAACTACTAAATTTCCAGATTTATGTAGCACTTCATATTTATAGCCTAGATTATTACAGGCTTTTATCAGCATTGAAATGTTTTGGTTCATAAATTAATCAAAGGAATAATCAAGCATGACATAGATTCTTGACTATACATTTTTCCTAAAGCAGTAGACAGGGTACTTAGGATAGGCAAATCTCGGTGTAAAGGAAACAAGAAAGTCTTAAAAGTAAAATCAACTTAGAGTTACCTGCTATCTATCAAACTACTCTGACAAGTCAATCTGCACCAAGGAAACTATTTAATTGCAAATTCAAATTACAAATAAAAAATCTATTCTGTACTATTGTGGCATACGCAATAGTGAGGCATCAAACCTTGATGGCAAATCAACTTAGAGTCACCTGCTATCTATCAAACTACTCTGACAAGTCAATCTGCACCAACAAACCTAATTAATTACAAATTACAAATACAAAAATGATTATTTACTATTGTGGCATACGCAATAGTGAGGCATCAAACCTTTGTGGCAACTTAATTTGAAAAAGAATGCTACGGAAGATACTCCTAACTTCGAGATCCCCCTCAGCAACCTTTTTCAAAGGACGAGATGTAGCTAACATTTGAGTATTTGATCTGAATACATCTGCTTGAGTTTCCTTTGCTTAAGCTAACAACGAGCTACTGACTGCTCAAAAAAACTACTGACTACTGACTACTGACTACTGACTACTGACTACTGACTACTGACTAGAGATTCATACTGGAAGCTTTTAAATATGTTTGTGATATTTTTTTACCCAAAACGAAACATCCTAATTAATAAATTCTGCCATACCCAAATAACGAATTTCTTGAGGAGTAACTGCAAACCTACAAGGCAAAATTTCCACCCCTTGTTTAACAGCCGCTCTCAAGAGTTGACCATAATCAGGGTCAGTAATATCTCCCGGTGCAAACTGATGACAATCACCGCGATTAATAAAAAATAAACATACCGCTCTTTCCCCTGCTTTAACCATATCTATTAATTCTCGCAAATGCTTTTGCCCTCTCTGTGTAACCGTGTCAGGAAATAAAGCAACTCGTTGATTTGCCAAAGTCGTATTTTTAACTTCTACATAAATATTTTGACCAGCGCTAATTAACTTAAAATCGACCCGACTTTTTTTATCTTTCCCATACACAACTTCTGATTTAACTTCACTATAATCTCCCAATTCTGGAAACAAATATTCTGTCAAAGCTAACTTAATAACTCGATTCGGTAAAGCCGTATTAATTCCCACCCAAGTCGGTTGATTATTATCTGTCACTTGAATTAATTCCCAAGTATAAGCCAACTTCCGTTTAGGATTATTACTATGAGAAACCATCACAGGACTACCAGAAGTACAAACTCCTTTCATTGGACCTGTATTTGCACAGTGAGCAGTAATTATTTCCCCAGATTTTAACTCTATATCTGCCAGAAACCTTTTATAACGTTTAATCAAAATTCCTGCTTCCAGAGTTGAATAATTATAAGAGAATTTAGGAGGATTATTCATAATTATTTGACAACAAACAATTTGACTTTTAAATTAGTTGAAAAAAAAATTAATTAAAAATGATCGATCAAATTACTTTGAAAAGAAAAAAAATAGGTTATTGACAATATTTCTTAGAGTTGAGTAAAATGATAATTATAGACTTTGATGATTTTTTTATGAGTTTAACATGACTTTAACAGAAACAATTGGTCAATTGCTAAAAAATCCTTCTCGCCTACCTAAAAATGTTATCTGGCGTTTTCCTAAATCAAAATCTCATCAAAGACATATATTTGTTTTTGGCGCTCCTAGAACTGGAACTACTCTCATGAAATTAATACTAGGAGTACATCCAAATTTAACCGGTTCTGGTTATGAAACAGGTATATTTATGTATAAAGAATTATTTAGTATACCATTTTCTGAACTTACTCAATCAGAAATAAAAGATATTAAGAAACAATCACAGAATATTGTAGATTATTTTGACAGATTGGCTGAATGTACCTTAAAAAAAGTTGGCGGAACAAGATTTATTGAAAAAACACCACCCCATGTATTGAGAATAGATTTTTTAGCCAAATATTTTCCTAATGCACAGTTTATCAATATGTATCGGGATGGTCGAGATTGTTATTGTTCAGCTCGTAATCATGTAAACGTAGTTCAAGGAAAAAGCATTTAAAAATATGCTAAATATTGGAAAAAATGTGTAGATGCTAGGCTAAATCAAGGAAATTATCCAAATATTTTAGATGTTAAGTATGAAGAATTAACTTTAAACCCAGAAGCAGTAGTTAAGCAAGTGATAAATTTTCTCGAAGAAGATTATCATCCTAGTCAACTAGATTCAAGTCAATATTCTCAAAATACAATTACTAACAGCAAAAGACCAGAATTTGCTCAATTATCTAAACCAATTAATAGTTCCAGAATAAATAGATATAAACAAGAATTAACTTCAGATCAAATAAATAAGTTTAATCAAATTGCCGGGAATCAACTCAAGCAAATTGGATATGAAGTTTAATCTAAATAAAATTCAGCTAATGCAGGAACAATGTTTTTCCCAAAAATTTTGTTCCTTTTCTGATTAAAATTTTCAAGATACGATTGAGTTAATTGTTATTCACTAAAACATTGGTCAAGTTAGTCTTAAAAATAATATTTTTTCCAATTAACTGTAATACCTGAGATTAACGGTTTGCTAACTCATATCCAAATGACAAGAAAAAAAATTACAAATCTCCAGAACTCATTTTTGGCATTTCTGTGTATGTAGTGATTTATTGTGGAGACAAGGAATAAGGAATAGGGAATAAAGAACAGAAAAAACCCCAAAATTTAAGGTTTTAAAGGAATAGTATTTATACCCTACTTAACTTTTTTAGAAAACCAATACTTCTAGACCACTAACTGATTTTCAATGCCAAAAATTAACCAGACACTAAATAGGTAGTTAGGGAGGAAAAAATCATTCTTATTTATATAAGGAAAAGAAAAATTCTTCAAAAACTTCTTCACTTCTACCTTTTGCCCTCAGTATAGTTTCATTGTTATAAAAATTTCGACCACAGCCAAACAGCTAGGGGAATATAATTTATACACATAGTCTATTCTCCGGTTTCCTATCGCTCAATACCGAATCGTGATTAAACTTATTTTAAGCAACATCACTATTTGTAGTCGTGTCTGAATCACAAAAATCTTCTCGTTCCCTGGCTGGAATTGCTGGCATCGTAGCAGTGGCCACATTAATTAGTAAAATCTTTGGGTTGGTGCGTCAACAAGCGATCGCTGCCGCCTTCGGAGTAGGTGCTGCGGTGGACGCCTACAACTACGCCTATGTCATCCCTGGCTTTTTGTTAGTGTTATTGGGAGGCATCAACGGGCCTTTTCACAGCGCCATTGTCAGTGTCTTGGCAAAGCGCGATAAGTCAGAAGCTGCCCCACTCGTAGAAACAATCGCTACTTTGGTCGGTGGGGTATTGTTTTTAGTGACGGTTGGCCTGATTATTTTTGCCGATCCGTTAATTGACCTGGTGGCACCGGGGTTAAGTCAAACGCCAAAAGGTCTGGAGATTCGGGCGATCGCTATCCAACAATTCCAGATTATGGCCCCAATGGCTTTATTGGCTGGATTAATAGGTATTGGTTTTGGGGCGCTAAATGCTGCGGATATGTATTGGCTGCCTTCTATCAGCCCCTTATTTTCTAGTGTGGCTTTAATTGGAGGACTTTTTGTTCTGGCTTTGCAACTGGGGGAAAAGATTATTCAGCCTGAATATGCCATGATTGGAGGCTTAGTTTTGGCCTGGGGTACTCTTGCGGGGGCAATATTACAATGGTTGATTCAAGTTCCGGCTTTGTGGCGAGCTGGTTTGGGAAGATTACGTTTAAGGTTTAATTTTCGACATCCAGGAGTACAGCAAGTTACTAAAGTGATGATACCTGCTACTTTGTCTTCTGGAATGTTACATATTAATGTTTATACGGATCTATTTTTTGCTTCTTATATTCCTCAAGCTGCTGCTTCGTTGGCTTATTCTGGTTTGTTAGTACAGACTCCTTTGGGAATTATTTCTAATGTTATTTTGGTTCCATTTTTACCGATATTTTCTCGATTAGCTGAGCCAGAAAATTGGGATGAATTAAAGTATCGAATTCGGCAAGCTTTGATATTAACGGGAATTACGATGTTGCCTTTGAGTGCGATTATGGTGACTTTGGCTTTGCCTATTGTGAGGGTGGTTTATGAACGTTATGCTTTTGATTTATCGGCATCAAAATTTGTCGCTTCTGTTTTGATGGCTTATGCTGTGGGAATGTTTGTTTATTTGGGCAGGGATGTTTTGGTTAGGGTGTTTTATGCTTTGGGTGATGGAGAGACTCCTTTTAAAATTAGTGTGATTAATATTTTTCTGAATGTGGTTTTGGATTATTTGTTAATTAATGCTTTTGGTGCTCCTGGTTTGGTTTTGGCAACGGTGGGGGTAAATTTAATTTCAATGGTGGTTTTTTTATGGTTATTAGATAGGAAGCTTGGTGGGTTGCCTTGGGGAGAATGGTTTGTGCCTTTTGCTGGTTTGATTGGTGGAAGTTTTGCTACTGGTTTAGTTTGTTGGAGCGTGCTTTGGGGTTGTCAGTTGGTGTTGGGAAGTGAAGGTTTTTTTGTGCAGTTGTTGGAACTTGGTTTGGCAATTTTTGCGGGGTTAAGTGTGTTTGGTTTGGTGGTAATGAAAATGGATTTGCCGGAGGTTGATATTTTTGCTGCGCGGATTAAGAAGAAGTTGGGTATGTAAATATTGAGGTTAAATCAGCACAGGATGTGAAGGTTTTTTGTACAGTTGTTTGAATTTGGTTTTGCTACTTTTACATATATATGAGATACAGAAGTTTTGGATTTTAGGGCACATCAGAATAGGGGAAAAATACTGTATTTTATTCATCAGGGAACTGCTATGTCAATTTGATAACATAATGTGATAAATAACTAATACTATTTTGGATTGAGGAAACTCACTGAGTTTGCAGAAATTTCGGAATATCAAGTGCGCAACTTTTTATTTAGTGGCTAAAGTATCCTCTGTTACTATTTTCGCTAATAGCAGTCCTCAACATTTTGTGAGCCTTCTACTATTTAGGCTTGAGGGGAGATTTGTGATTACCCATCTGCACAAATCGCCAATTTTTGGTAGCGTTCAGAATGAATAATTAATGAGTTGAAGTATCTCAACTCAGAGGTTATAGTTTGACTCATAGCAGCCCTCAACATTTTGTGAGCCTTCTACTATTTAGGCTTGAGGGGAGATTCGTAACTACCCGTCTGCCAAAATCACCAATTTTTGGTGGCGTTCAGAATGAATAATTAATGAGTTCAGACATTTCGATCGCTCCTTTAACTAAGACGTTATAGTTTTGAGATGAATCGTTACTAACATTTTGTGAGCCTCCAACTATTTAGGGTTGAGGGGAAATTCGTAACTACCCATCTGCCAAAATCGCCAATTTTTGGTGGCGTTCAGAATGAATAATTAATGAGTTGAGATACTTCAACTCAGAGGTTATAGTTTGACTCATAGCAGCCCTCAACATTTTGTGAGCCTTCTACTATTTAGGGTTGAGGGGAGATTCGTAACTACCCGTCTGCCAAAATCACCAATTTTTGGTGGCGTTCAGAATGAATAATTTAAGTTTTGATGCTTTGAGTTGGGGGCGATCGCTTAATTTTATGAGTAATTAATTAAGTTAATTAGCTTGAGGATTATTTATTCCAAAGTTTCCGACTCTAATTCGAAATAGACATCTTCATAAAGGTCGGCTAAACTACCTTCAAATTCAATACTTTTCAGTTGGAACTTAGGTTTTTCTGCCGTGTAAAATTCCCATATCCACAACCCATTTCCCCACGTCGAAAACATTCTACTCTCTGACGTTTTGGATTAATTAAAACGTACTCTTGTAAACCATCTAAAATTTAATAATCAGCAAATTTATCACCTCTATCAAAAGCTTCTGTAGAATCAGAAAGAACTTCCACAATTAAACAAGGAAAACTTTTATAATTAATAGTTTCTTGGTCTCGTTTGTCACAAGTTACCATCACATCAGGATAATAGAATCTATTCTTATTTTCAATTCTGGCTTTCATATCAGAAATATAAACTCGACAACCAGTACCTCTAACGTGACTACGGAGTAGGGCTGCTAAATTAAGAGATATTGTGACATGAGCATCACTAGCTCCAGCCATTGCATAAATTTATCCATCAATATATTCATGTTTAATTAGGCTTTTATCTTCCATTTGAAGATATTCTTCGGCTGTGATACTAATTTTTTTGGGAGAAGCAATCATAGTTAAATATTTGAAATAATTTTATTTTTGAGTAACAGCTAAAATAAATTAAATTTTCCGTATAATTAACTACTTCGGCACTTTCACTAACTTCAAAATTATGAATAGAAGATCAAGTTAGCGCATTTCCTTGCTCAGAAACTATATCATTATCGTAAATGATATATTCTTTACCACTGAATTCACAAATTAACTCTAATTCATGCTCTCTGACACTAAAGCGAGTTCTAGGCATAACTAAAGTTTCCTTTTTTAACTAAGATACTTTACCCTAAACTACCAAACACTTTCAATCATAATCAAAAATTAAGTAGGTGGCTATAAATAAACATTAAAATTAAGAGTCAGAAAATGAAGCCAGAAAGCAGTTTCCCAGAAGTTTTCAGTGTTGTGTTTTGAATCTTCATTCCTAATTTTACCAAAAATTAAATCAACCTACTTAGATAGAGATATATTTTTCTGGCTCAACTTCTTTTATGAAAAACTTTAATGAGGTAGTGATCGCCTAATTTTTTCAGTAATTAGTTAATTAGGAATCATTGAGTTACGCCTGTCAGAATATAAAAGGATTTTGATTCATCTTAAATATTTTAAAATATCTCATAAATTATTCGATGATTGCTATATATAGCGCTACGCCCAAGGCAACAGGCAACAGGCAATAGGTGAATAAAAAAGGGTTTTAGCTTCTATTCATGTCCTAACCTTAATGCGTAGCGCCATAACTAATTTTATCAGTTGTATCGTCGTCAAGTAACTAATTACTATAGTAAAATTATCTGAAAAATATCATCAATTTACTATGAATTTTGCAACTAGAATGAATGGTCTAGGTGGAGATGCTGCTATTGAGGTTTTTACTAAGGCAAAATATTTAGAATCTCAAGGTCGAAATATTATTCATTTGGAAATTGGTCAACCTGATTTTAAAACTCCTCAAAATATTCGCGAAGTTGCTTTTCAAGCAATGAATGATGGTTATACAACTTATACTCCAGCAGCCGGTTTATTGGAGTTACGGGAAGTAATAGCAGAACATATTTCTCAAACTCGCAATATATTAGTTAATCCTGATGAAGTTGTGGTAATGCCAGGGGCAAAACCAGTCATATTTTTTACTCTTTTAGCATTAATAAATTCTGGGGATGAGGTGATTTATCCTAACCCTGGATTTCCTGTTTATGAATCAGTGATTAATTTGGTGGGAGGGAAACCTATTCCATTACCTTTGTTGGAGGAATTAGACTTTCAATTTAGTATGGATAATTTGATTAATTCTATTTCTGAACGGACAAAATTATTAATTCTCAATTCTCCCCATAACCCGACTGGCAGTGTATTAACTTCTGAGTATTTGGAAGCTATAGCTAAACTGGCAGTTAAACATAATTTCTATATCCTTTCTGATGAAATTTACTCCCATCTAGTCTATGACTCAAAATTTACCAGTATCATCAGTTTTCCTGGTATGAAAGAACGCACAATTTTATTAGATGGGCATTCAAAAACTTACGCTATGACTGGGTGGCGTTTAGGTTATTCTGTTTCTCCTAAACCAATAGCTGAAAAGTTAGACCGGTTGATGTTAAATTCTAATTCATGTGCTTGTTCATTTACTCAAATAGCTGGCATTGAAGCGATTAAAAATTCTCAGGAGTTTGTCAAGGAAATGTTTGCAGAATTTAAAGAACGACGTGATGTTATTGTTGAGGGTTTAAATTCTATTGAAGGTATTAGTTGTCGAAAACCAGCAGGTGCTTTTTATGTTTTCCCCAATGTGAAACAACTGCCGATAAGTTGTGAGAAACTGGCTGATTATTTATTATCTGAAGCTGGAGTTGCTTTATTGCCGGGAATTGCTTATGGAAAATTTGGAGATGGATATTTGAGGTTGTCTTACGCTAATTCCATTGAGAATATTCGAGAAGGTATTAGTCGGATGAAAATAGCAATTGAAAAATTTAGTTAAGTGATTGAAGGTAAATATAGAAGATATTGACTGTGGAAAACTTCCTGGTGCTTTTAATATTTTTCCCAATATTAAACAACTGCTGATAAGTTGTGAGAAGCTGGTAAATTATTTATTACTCGAAGTTGGAGTTGTTTTGCTGCCGAGAATTTATGGCAAATTTGGTGATGGATATTTGAGGTTGTCTTATGCAAATGCAAATTCTATTGAGAATATTCCAGAAGGTATTAGTCGGATGAAAATAGCAATTGAAAAATTTAGTTAAGTGGTTAAAGGTAAATATAGAAGATATT
>JBARXI010000748.1:0-25820 GCA_049647275.1 Microcoleaceae cyanobacterium | reverse complement strand
TTTTAATTAGAGCGGCTAAGGAAAGAAAAAATCACCCGAAAAAATCATTTTTCGTGCTTTTTTTGTAAAAATATCTTACCAGATGAGCTGTTGCCTCTCTTGGTCAGCGTTCCCTCTCTTGGTCAGCATTCCCTCTCTTGGTCGGCTACCAGGTGCGTCTGTCGCGCCCCGCGGGTTCCGACCGCTTGCGTCTGTCGCTGACGCGGGTTCTGACCGCTTGCGAGCTGGCGTCGTCGCGGGGTCTGACCGCTGTTGCCTGTTGCCTACTCCTGAAAAAAATCTATATCTTTTTCACCAGAGGTCTAATGGGACTTACACGAAAGGCATCGGTCAATTTGAGGATGAAGGTGGGGGCAATTATCCCCTGGCTGCCAAGTCAACGAGGGAGAACCAGGCAGACTACCCCAATCTTAGCATTGACCAACGCCTGACAAAAACAGACTATTGCTTAACCTCATGGCAATAGAGACTACAACATCAATCTCGATATCCCTAGTCCGAACCATGAGGTTAGTTGTTAGTTCACAACCTTAAGCAAGATTCCACTATTGACATAATTGAACTTTTACTGCATCAATATGGAAACCATAACCATCAAGCTCCTCATTGAGGTTATCAAAGCTCAAAGTAGTGCTAGTTGTAGTAGCTTCGAGTTTGTCGTCGGTATAAGTCTGCCATGCAGTATCTTTCTCTGTTTTCTCCAGATTGAGAACATTCTTATTTCCCCAACGAACGTTCAGTATATTTTGTGTGGGAGAATTAGCTTTGAATGCAAAGGAGAGTTTGTATTTCTTGCCGACCTCGGTAGGAATCTCCTGAGAAATCTTAACTGTTTCACGATTGGCGTCTAGTTCCACGAATTGCTGTCCTTCAAATCCTGGAGGGTTTACGAATGGACTATCAATTTCGATCTCAGACCCTTGCAATAACTGCCAACCTGGAATGTTCTTTTCAAAACCAAAATACACCATTGGCTCTTCAAAGCCACCATTAAGTACTAAATTCTTCCCACATTGAGGGATAGCTGCTTTGATATCCAGAGTAACACTCAGTTCAGCAACTCCATTACCCTGACCATCATCGGCAGTGACTTTAAACTTGAAAGTTTGACCTGCTGCGTTGGCAGGAGGAGTACCACTCAATTCCCCTGTATTGGAGTCTATACTTAACCAACTAGGAAAAGAACCCGAACCAAAATCATAACGAAGTGTGTCACGATCGGGATCGCTGAAGTACCCATCTAATTTCAGAGCATATTTGACATCCTCTGTAGCTGATTCACTAATAGATGTGGGATTAGCAACTGGAGGCTGATTAGCTGCTTTGACAGTAATAGTAACACTCAGTTCAGCGGGTTTATTACCCTGACCATCATCAGCAGTGACTTTAAACTTGAAAGTTTGGCCTGCTGCGCTGGCAGGAGGAATACCAATCAATTCTCCTGTGTTGGAGTCTATAGTTAACCAATTAGGGAAAGAACCTGAACCAAAATCATACCGAAGCTTGTCATTATCAGGATCGCTAAAGAACCCATCTAATTTCCGATCATATTTGACACCCTCTGTAGCTGATTCACTAATAGATGTGGGGTTAGCAACTGGAGGTTGATTAGTTGACGTAACCGTTTGGATGAATGTCATGTCACCTAGAAGATAACCATCAAACTCCTCATCAATCATACTTACTTGCAAACCTGCAATCTTATTCTGACCATCATCCGTAGCAAAGCCAAAAAATTCATCTCCGCGTCGATGGTTACTAACTTGACCTAAAAGCTGACCTTCGCGATCGTACACTTTAATTAATGTATTACCTACACTATCAAAGCCCAACACTCTAACACCAATACTAGCTATATCCTTGTCAAAAAGGGCACTGTAAGCAGCGTGATCTTCAGTATCCAAAACATAGCCATCAGAAGCAG
Organism: Microcoleaceae cyanobacterium; assembly: GCA_049647275.1. Lineage (GTDB taxonomy): Bacteria > Cyanobacteriota > Cyanobacteriia > Cyanobacteriales > Microcoleaceae > JASJEE01. The sequence goes on along the minus strand of JBARXI010000748.1, from coordinate 23,896 downwards.
TGCTTTCCTGTTTTGTACGAGCAGACCGCACAACAGGGTTATCGGCTAAAGATAGAGGACTAGATGGGGTATTAACTATGCAACCAAGTTCACTAGAAAACCCACAATCACTACTATGATCTTCAGAATAAACTTGTCCTTCAAAGAAAGCTCTAAAAGTGATAGTTGGAGCTTGAGACTCTGCACCATAGTCCTTAGGTTCATACTTTACTGTCCAAAGGTCAGAAGAATTTTCTTTGAAAGTAATATAACCTGTAGCAGTCTTGAAAGTATCTGTATCTACTAGATGTAGACCATTCAATATTTGGTAAGAATCAGTGACAGTTTTTAGCTGCAAATTAGCTTGGTAAGCTTTTTGAATAAAACTGAAATCACCAATCTTGTAGCCTCCCACTTCTGGATTAACTAAGCTCAACTGTACGCCAGCAATTCTGTCAGTATCATCATTAGTGCCAAAACCAATGTACTCATTACCTGTTTTTTGATTCGTAACTTGCTTAAGTAGAGTACCCTGGCGATCGAAAAACTTAACTGCTACAGTACCAACAGTATTCAAGTTCAATACCGACACTCCAACAGCAGCTACATCTTTATCAAAGAGGATACTGTAGGCAGCATTATCTTGAGTAATCAAAGCACGTTCCATTGAAGCTTGACTATCAGAACTAATTCTGGCAATCCGCACATAGGCTGGAGTAGCTAAACTCAGAGGACTACTGGGATTTCCAGTCACACAACCTAATTCTGCTGCATCGTTACAGTCTTGCTCTGAATCTTCAGAATAGTCTTGTCCGGCAAAAAATGCTCTAAAAGTAACTGTTGGGGCACTGTCATTAGCATCGTAGGCAGCAGGACTATATATAGGACTGATAGTATCGTCAGGAAACTCATCAAAATCGATCTTTAAGCCTGAATCAAAATCTGGCTGACTCAGAGTTTTCAGAGGAACTCCTGTACTTACAGCCAACAATGGGTGGCTACCTTCTAGGGTGAAAACGGGTAGAGTCTGAGCTAAGGTGATTTCTGGTGAAATCGCCCAAGTAATCAAACTCAGGCAAAAAGCCATAAAACAGGCAAAAATGCCTTTCATTGCATTCATTACTATTTTTCTCCACTTGAACAAAAAGAGAACTCAAGAAAAACTTAACTTGAGGTTGCGACTATTCGATCGCAACCTGCTCAAAAAAGCAATAAGGGGAAATAGAATCCTAGCAAACAGGGGTTGTAGGGCAATTATTAACAGTGCCTGGCTGTATAGTTAGATTCCATGTTTCTGTGTGTGTATTGCCATCGACATCAGTAACTTTGACAGGAATAGTCAAAGTTCCATCATTGTCAGGACAGCCTTTGATTACATCATTTTTCACACATATACCACTGGGAAGTTTCGTTTTTGAAACCTTAAACTTTAGTGTGCTACCCTTTCTGTCAGGATCCTCGAATAAATCAGATAGCTTAATGTCGCTGATGGGCTGACCTTGCTCAATAGTGGCTGGGAGAGATTTGCCTGGTTTTAGTCTAGGAGGTTGATTTTTCTTAACCTGTATCTCTAGAGTAGTAGAGGCACTCAAACCATCTGGATCGGTAGCAGTGATAGTCAAAGTATAAGGGGAGCTTGTTTCTGCACCGGAGGCAGGAGTACCCACAATCTTATTAGTAGCTGAGTCAAATCTTAATCCAGAGGGAAAAGTACCTGTTACTGTATAGGTAAGAGTATCACCATCAGGGTCTGTGAAAGCCTTAGATACATCAATACCAGGACTCAGAGGTACTTCTTCTGTAGTAGTTTCTGGACCAATTTTACTTGCTTTTGGCGCTCTATTACCTGATTTAACAACAATACTGACAGTCAAGTTAGCCTTTCCACCTTTGCCATCATTAGCAATTACAGTAAAGTTGAAAGTTCTACCTGCGGCACTAGAGTTGGGAACACCACTTAATACTCCTGTGCTAGAGTTGAGGTTTAGCCAGGAAGGATAAGAGCCTGAAAGTTGATAGTTAAGCCGATCGCCATCGCGATCGCTAAAAAATGTACTTAAATCCTTAGAAAAGCTGATTCCTTCTGTCGCTGTTTCGCTAATAGAGCTAGGGTTTACTGTTGGTGGTCTATTGCCAGAAATAACTGTGAGCTCAAAGCCAGTGCTAACTTTTACTTTACCATCATCGGCCTGTAAGGAAACAGCAAAGACTTGGTTGGCTGTCCCTGGTGGTGGTGTTCCTCGGAGTTCTCCCGTGGCAGGATTAAAAGTCATCCAATTGGGTACAGGCTGGGAATCTTCCGGAACTGTACCTGCTTTGAATACTCGCAAGGTGAGGCGATCGCCATCAGGATCGGTAAAGACATTGGCCAAGTAGTTAGTAAAAGACTCACCCTCTTTTACCGTTAGGGATCGAGGAAACTGTCTTACTGCTGGAATGCGGTTAGCCTGTGTAGTAGGACCAGGGGTAATTTTACTAGCAACGTAAAACCCAAAGGTACTGTCCCCGTATGTACGACCTCCGGTACGCCATCTTACTGTCATTATATAGCATTTACCTTGGTCACTAAGGGGTGGTGTTCCACTAACACTGAACGTCGAACCTGTTTGCTGTAGACGAATCCAAGAGGGTGTTGAATAAGTCTGAGTAAACCCATTCCCGTATTCAGTCAGCTCATCTATTGACATTGTGTTCGGGTCCACTACGCTAACAGGGTAACCTTGAGTGATAGGTTGATTGTACCGCACCTGGGAAGGCTGCCCTGCAGTCATAACGTTCATGTTTTGCCCTATTTGTGCGACCCCTTGATCGATCATCTTGCCACAGGGATTAGTTGAGGGAATGCTATTTCCACTAGGAGTCGGGCCAGGGTAAGTAGGACCTGTGGTGGTTTGCCCTTCTATAATGATGTTAAAAGGAATACTTGCTCTATTCCCTTGGCGATCGATCGCAGTTAAATACACTGGGTAAGTCCCTGGATTTGTCACCCTACCCGTAAAACCTAAAGGGAAATCAGTCTGAGTCACTCCTGCTGGGAGTCCAGTAATTTCAAAACGAGCAATGTCTCGACTACTGAACATTTCGTTACCAGGTGGAAATGTTTGATAAAAGAAATTCACATTTGCTGGAAATTTTTGATCTGGAAGCCTAGTTTTCAATGCCCTGATAGCTTGACTCGTAGGAGGTTGAATTATCGGGGGAGAAGTAAAAGGTTCAACACTCACTGCATCAAGATACACAGGTGTACCTGTACAGGGAAAAGAGGCGAATGACTCCCTGCAATTATTAAAGGTTAAGGGAGTAATTGTTTGTGTCGCAGTTACTGTATATGATTGATACCGCCAATTTCCTCCAGTACTGCCCGGAAGTCCGTCAACATATTGGTTGTTCCACAATATGTGCAAACTGGTGTCCGGAAACCCCACATACGCAAATTTAAGTTGATAAGTTTGCCCAGGTTGGGTATTCAAGTTCTCAGTAATCAAAGCACCTTGCTGCGGGCCAGTAGTAAAAGTTACATATTTCTGACCTTCATAGGGATTAACGCCTGTTGACTGTGGGTATGCAAGTTCGACTTTTCCCGGCGGCACTGAGCTGTTGCTGGGATCCCCCTGTAACCAGTTACTGTAGTAAGGAGTAAGGTTTTCAAAACCACCATCCCTTACTAGGTTTTGGGCATAGCCTGGACTGGGGTTGACCAGAAATATAGTTATACTTAACAGCCAAATCATCAAGCAAGGAAATATTCGCTTGATTTGTTTCATGGGTTTTGTCTCCAATTGAAATGATGAACAATAGATAATATTTATGCTCCAATTACTACTAGCAAAACAAGAGATAAGTACTTAAGCAAAGTTAACAAAACTTACGCAAAGATACTATTTACAGTTTCATTCTCGGGAGCTTGGAAAAACGCGGAATTATTTTGGTTTGGGAAGACTTATACCACATGGGATGTGGCCATTGATCGACAAATTGATGAAATATCTGTAAGAGCATCCCTTGGACTTGCGATCGAGGTAGCGATGCTGAGTATAAAAATCAGTATACCAATAAGGATTCGTTTCATTTGTATTAGTCCTATTGTATTGAACGCAATCAAATAATTTAGAAAACAAAAGAGACTAGGATTGACTACACTTCAAATCTTGGGGCCAGGCCAGATAGGTGTAATCATATTGAATTTGATGATAGTTGAAATGTGGGATACCTGATAGCGATATTTAAGTGATAACTGAATGTAAAACCCAGTTATTTACTTATTCAAGTATCTACCAAAGTCAACATATTAAGTTAACTTTGGTATTAAATTTTGTGAATAATTCAGGAACCAAAATCTCACAAAAACAGACTATTGCTCAACCTCATGGTAATGAGGAATAATCAATTTTGATCGCAATACCCTCAGATAACTGCCACCCTTCAAGGGGAGCATTGACTGCATGACCTTGACTGTCGCCCTTGCTTGGTTAAACAGAGCGATCGCTATCTAGATTCAATTGTACCGAAGGGCTTTTCTGTTTACTTTCTAACCTCAGCAGACCTGCTTTTATTATGGGTTAACAGTTAAGGTAAATGAATGGCTAGGCTTGTTACCATTATTGTCGTCAACAGTAATCTTTACAGAAAAAGAACCATCAGATTTTGGTCCAGGGGGTGGTAGTGCAGATGGGTCAGCAATTATACTTTTTGTCTTGAGACTAGCCTTGAATTAATAAGGTTGGACTCAACTTACCTTGATTTTTTTTCGTTAGTTTCAAGTCAATTCACCAAAGTCGCCCCAGATTGCTAGGAAGGGCGATCGTTAAAGTTCAGAGTCTGCAGTTAATTGAAATTATATTATATAGGGATATTTATTCAATTGATGACTGAATGAAAAACCCAGGTATATTTCATCTACTTTTTAACTCAATTATTTACCAATGTCAACATATTACTTTGACACTTTGCTGTTAAATTTTGTAAAAAATTAAGATTAGTTAAGAATACAGGATTTATGTTATTCAATCTCAAATTGGAGTCAAAAACACTATCCTATCATATCCAGTTAATTAACCATTTCATAACATTTCTGCCTTCGCCTGTGAGCGTTTCATATCCCACAACGAAACGGCTCCTACTCCTTCAGGGCAAGCAAGCTCCACAGGCCTAGGACATATTTTCAGAAACGCTAAACCTGAATTTTTAAATCCTCAATTTACCCCAATTTTTTATTTGACTTTTTTCCTAATATCTTCTTACTATAAATGTAATCAATTCATCGCAACAGTCAAAAAACTAAGAGTAACGATAGAGGTAGTAAAGACATGGATGTCCCTTGCCTCAATCTTACTTATTTGTTTGACTACTCCTGATTAATGCAAACAATGGAGTTTAATAGTGATCAAACAACTTTTTAAGTCGCTGATAGCGCTCTTAATGGCGATCGCCTTAACGATCGTCGGGCCTGGCATAGCTCAGGCCACATCCAATACCGTCATATATACAGAAAATGGTCCGCCGATTCAAATTAACAGCGGTCTCAACTTTTCTGGTGGTTTAGAATATGGAGACGGTGAACTGCGGTTTAGTCTCAGCAACGGTACCCCCAACGACCAGTTGAACCTTACCAGCGCCACCAACCCCAATGCCACAGGAGCAATCTCAGTAGATAATTCTGGCAGCATTTTCTTAGGCAATGGGTCTGATACCGATCGTATTGGTTCGAGCCTGGAAACTGAAGATGGAACTAATGGCAAAGCCTTAACCATTCGCTTTTCCAGTCCCCTGACCAATGCCGGTTTTGAAACCGGGGATCTGACTGGCTGGACAGCTTTTCAGAAAAATTACAGCACTGTCCAAAACCTCAATGGTCAAAGCATTGCCTACGATTTCAACGGTAGCACTGGCACGGGCAACATTATTGTCTCTACCCCCTCTGGGTCTCCTAGCTACACCGTTAGTATCGACAACAAAACTGTAGGCAGCGGCAACTACGCTCTACGCCTAGTCAGTAATGGCAACATCACTGGCCCCAGTGGTAGTAATAGTCCATCAGGCAATGGTTCTCTCCACGGCCCTTTTGTTCGTAGTGATTCTTTTGAAGCCTTTGGAGGGGACAGCATCACACTAGATTTTTCGGCCCAACAGGGAAGTGATGCCTACGAAGTTTTTGGCTTTTTAATCGGGACAGGTAGCGACAATAGCTTTGGTACTGGGGACGACACTCGTACCCAACTGTTCGCCAAGCGTGGAGACAAAGTTCCTTTCAATTCTGTCAGCGCTACCATCCCCGCAGATGGTCAGTATCAGTTTGAATTTGTCTGCGGTACCTATGACAAAAGTGGTGGACTTGCCCTCGGTGCAAGCTTGTTTGTAGACAACGTGCGTTTGGTTTCTGCAACTTCCATTACGGATGCTGTAATACAAGCTATTAGCGATCGGGTCACCTATAACAACATTTCTCACAACCCCAATACTGATACTCGTCACCTCAACATCACTCGTAAAACTGCTAATAATATGACAGATTCTACTGCAGTAGATATTCTGTTCACGGCGGTGAATGATGCTCCGACGATCGGCAATAATAGTGGTGCAACAGTGAATGAAGGGGAATCAGTGACAATCGGATCTGCTAACCTCAGTGGCACAGATATAGATAACAACAATACTGACTTGACTTACATCCTGAATGCTAACCCTAGCCATGGAAGTATTCAAGTTTCTGGAGTCAATACCACTCAGTTTACGCAAGCCGATCTGGATGCAGGCCGTGTCACATACATTCACGACGGCTCCGAAACCATTGCCGACAGTTTTAATTTTGAGTTAACGGATGGAGTTACCCCCGTTGCTGGAACATTTAACTTGAATGTCATCCCTCAAAATGACATCCCGGTAGTGGTTAATCCCATTGACGATCAAACAATTTACTCCCGCCGTTTTTGGAACTTCCCTATTCCCGTCGATACCTTAGAGGATATCGATACCTTCGAGGATGCAGATGGAGACATTCTCACCTTCAGTCTTAGTATGGCTGATGGCAGCCCCTTACCGGCTTGGCTAACTTTTGACTCAGACACAGGAACATTTGGCGTCCCCAGCAATGATGACGTAGGGGTCCTTAACTTGCTTGTTACCGCAGATGACGGTAATGGTGGCAGTGCTAGTACTGGTTTTGTTGTCACTATTGAGCGTGGTAACTATGCTCCTGTTGTGGTCAATCCTATTGACGATCTAAGCACAGTGGTGACTCAACCTTTGAATTTTACTGTCCCTGCGACAACGTTTAGCGATCCGGATAGCGATCCACTAAGCCTGACTGCCAGTTTGGCGAATGGCGCTTCTTTGCCTACTTGGTTAAGCTTTGACCGGGCAACAGGGATTTTCAGCGGTACTCCTCCTAAAACCGACATCGGTACGCTTTGTTTGGTAGTAACTGCAGATGATGGACAGGGAGCACAGGTTAGCGATCGCTTTAGCCTGAATGTGGAATCCTTGCTTTCTCTCAAGGAAACCCACACTAATCCTGACAATGGGCACATTTACTTTTTAACCAAAGCTGCCACTTGGAGTGATGCTCAAGCTGAAGCACAAGAGTTAGACGGCAACCTCGTTACCATTAACAACCGAGTCGAACACGACTGGCTATGGGGCACTTTTGGCACTGCCGAGCAATTCTGGATTGGTCTCAATGATGTGAATGGCGAAGGCACCTTTAGCTGGATTAGCGGTCAAGACTTTGACTATGACTACTGGCATCGGATACAGCCCGACAGTGGCTATGACGGTGGTGAGGACGAAGATTATGTCGTAATGAATTGGCGTGACTTCCGTGACCCCGCGGGTGGTTGGGCTGATGTAGAAAACGAGGGTCCTTTCTACGGCGAGCCTGTTCAGGGTATTGTTGAGGTTGAACCTGAAAGTCTCAGTTATTCCCTCAATGGTGATTCTGATTCTGCTGCTTGTGATGAAGTGTAAGTTGCTGATTCAATAAGTTGCTAGATTTTTGAGTCTGGGAAATGGGGTGCTTTGCACCCCATTTCTTGCTTTCAACTGCCCATAATATTTTGAAAATGGAACTGGAATAAACAGGAAACATTATTTAATATTATGTCTGTTTAATAGCGCGATCAAAAACTTTCTTCTTCTCTTCCCACCTCTTCGCTTCTTTTTCCCTCCTGACTCCTGACTTCTGACTGCTGACTCCTCTGTCGTTATTTATAAGTATTCAACCGGACATGATATAAGATAGATCGGGATTTAGCCAAGAAGTCTACCAGTAGGGTGCGTTGCAACGCACCTTATATCACACAAGCGTATAAAACAGATGATGCGTGCTTAAGTTCTGTTTAAGATCGGAATTTAGGCAGCAACTCTACTGGTAGGGTTGCTGCCTAATATAAAGTGCGGTTGATTAGCAATTATATTTAAGCGATCGATTAAATTGGTGTGCGCTATGTTATTTCAAGCTTTAGGGATTTTATCTTTTGCTGCCTGAAAGTAAATAAATTCATTGCCAAAATCTAGAATGAAATGACCCTGGCTTTTAGTAGACTGACACGGCTAAAGTAGTAGAATATATTATATTTTTATTTTTGGGAAAAATCTGAATTTACAACGAATTATATTATATTCGGTTGAACAGTTATAAATAATTAGGGAGGAGCCACCGACTCAGGTAGGCTTGCCGTCGGATTGGCAAAGTACATACAGCGCTTTTCAGATTGATAAACCACATCGTCACAAACAAAACCTGTAGGGGCGAATGGCCAGTCGCCCCTACAGTGGTCTACCGAAATGAACACCGCTGTAAGTCAGCAGGGGAGAGGAGCTATTTTCCTCCTAGCAACCTTTGAAAGGCAGAAGGAAAGAAGTAAGGTAGGAAGGTAAAAAGGAATTATAACTAATTATCCAGACTTGATATTAGGCAATTTTCCTAAGGCACTATTTTAGCTGTGTTATACCAAATCAGGTTATTATAGGGTAGTTACCTCGCATCCAAAAATTCCATGTAGGCAAAGACTTTGAATTTTTTGAATATCACTTTACTAAAGCGGATTTGGTGTTACTCCAGTAGGGTGGGCCAGCATTCAGTTATTTCGACTCATCAACAATTAAATCAAAGTTCAAAAGTGAGCTTTTAGATTGGGAGAAACTAATATAAATACTAACTCTATATACTTCCTAACAGTTAATTACTATTCTACTAAGTTAATTCAAAAATTAATCAATTCAATTGAATTAACTCCCGACTTATTTAAGCAAATTATTATCGTTAATAACTCTCCCGATGATGATTCTATTTGCCAATTGCAAAACTACACCACAATTATTATCAACTCAGAAACTAACCTAGGATATGGTAAAGCCTGTAATCTAGGATTGAACTGGATTTATCATCAAAATCCTCAAGCAATAATTTGGTTAATTAATCCCGACGCTTATTTATTACCAGACTCCCTGGAAAAAGCACATAACTTTTTACCAAAACATCCAGAAATTTCCATCTTAGGAACAACAGTCTACGAACCCACAGGTAAAGTTTGGTTTAGTGGGGGAATTTTTATTCCTGAAACTGGCAAAATAATTCCCAATCAATTTCTCTTAGATACTGAAATATCAACTACAGATTGGGTAACAGGCTGTAGTATGTTAATTAACTTCAAAAACTTTGAAAAATGTCCTAAATTTGATGAGGATTATTTTTTATATTATGAAGATTTTGATTTTTCTAGACGCTATGCCAAACAAGGTCATAAAATAGCAATTACTCAGCAAATATCTGTAGTTCATCAACCCTCTTCTATTACTAATAAAAACCTCGAGCTAAAGCTTCAGCATAGCATCTATAGCTACTTACTTAGTTTGGGAAAACATACAAATAAATCAGTTTTAATATATCGATTAATCCGAGTTACTATAGCAGCTTTAGTTAGGCTACCAATAAATTATAAAATAGCTCGTGTTAAACTCAAAGCTGTTTGGAAAATTTATCAGAGATGGTCGCAGTGAAAAAGTTTTTGCTAGATTCTGAAATTATCACATTTTCTTGCCTTATATAAAATTTAGTTAAACAGTTGTCATTGCGACGGTCACCGTTTGCGCAAACCTTCCACTCGGTTCGAGTCGCAATAGACATCTCCAAAATAGAAAATAAGGTAAAATTATCAAAACAATTTATATATGCACTCGCCAAAATGAATCAAATTTTAGAATATATTTATAATCATCCACTCATAGACAAAAAGAATTATTGGTATTACTTACGAACAGCTAATAAAGTTAATAGAAAATGCCCAAAGAATAGAATCAGAAAAAAAAGAGGCACGCGCCCAAACAGAAAAAAGATTAATTAAAGCAGGTGGAGTCAGGAAAAAGATTTTAACCAAGTCAGAATAAATCATTTTAACTTGATTTTATTTACATCATGTGCCGACTTTTCAAACATTAGGAATCAACTTTAGTATAAGTGAATAAGCGTGCTAATAATATTTTTCGCGCTCTGGATAGATATTCTCAGAGAATTACTACCAGCAAGTTTATTAGAACAAGTCATTTCAGGCACGCCTCCTGCGGAGGAGCTACGCTATCAGGCACGCCTCTTGCAGAGGAACTGCGCCCTTCAGGCACGCCTCCTAGGTCGGAGCTACGCTAACAGTTAGCCTCCTGCGGAGGAGCTACGCTAACAGTTAAACCCATCGATAAATCGAGGGGCTTGAAATGAGGAAAAAATTTTTGACTATCCACGGATAAATCCGGTGGAGTTGCCAAATCTTGTACGATTTCCTGACTCCTAACTAACTATACTGATGCTACCGGATATAATATCAGTTAAAACAATAATCTTATACTATTTCACGCTCATGTCAATCGCTTATGAAGTATTAATATAAAAATTCCTTCGGTTGACAACTTGTCTGAAGCGAGGGGGATACTCAAAAGTTCAACTCCTTTTCTCATACATTTAGCCCTCCGAAGCAATCTCGCAATTATTACAGTTACTATCCTAAAATGTCTAATCAACTTCTAATTAACTTATCAGTATTAATTCCACAACCTACAGGAATATCCATCTATGCAAATAACATTTTGCCGCAACTTCAACAACTTCATCCTACCCTGCTAGTTGCTAATAATATTTCCAATTTTAACTGCCATTTAATTCCGAATAATATGACACCTGCTCAGGGAACTAAAGGTCATTTACGACGATTATTATGGACCCAATTTAAACTGCCGAAAATATATAAAAAATCACAAGCAAATCTACTATTTTCTCCCTTACCAGAAGCACCTATATATTCTCAGTGTCGTTATATTGTCATGGCTCACGATTTAATTCCCCTACGTTTTCCCAAACCTGGTTCTCGCTTAACTGCCTATTTTAAATATTATATTCCTCAAGTATTAACTCAGGCAGAACATATTATTTGTAATTCTCAAGCTACAGCCAAAGATATTACAGAATTTTTCCAAATACCATCTCAAAAAATCACACCCATTCCTTTAGGTTATGACTCTCAAAAATTCCAATTTTTAGACTTACCAACAAAAAATTACTTTCTTTATCTAGGTCGCCACGATCATTATAAAAATCTGCATCGGTTGATAGAAGCTTTTGCTAATTTGCCAAATTTTTCCGACTATGAATTATGGTTTGCCGGACCTACAGATAATGTCTATACACCAACATTAAAAACTCAAATAAAAGAACTAGGCTTAACTAATTTAGTTAAATTTCTTGACTATATTCCAGCAGCAGAATTAACAACAATAATCAATCAAGCGATCGCTCTGGTATTTCCTAGTCTGTGGGAAGGATTTGGCTTTCCAGTATTAGAAGCAATGGCCTGTGGTACCCCAGTCATTACTTCTAATATTTCATCCATGCCAGAAGTCGCCGGGGATGCTGCTATTTTGGTTAACCCGAAAAATGTGGGAGAAATAACAGATGCGATGAATATTATTGCTAAAAATGGGAAAGAACGATCGCGTCTCTCGACCTTAAGTTTGACTAGAGCTAAAGAATTTAGTTGGGAAAAAACTGGTTTAGCTACTAGGGAGATAATTCGGAGGTGGAGTGATGGGGAGATGGAGTGATTGGGTGATATGATGGTAGTGTGATAGGGAGAAGGATATATGACTGAAAACCGCCAAAATTTAATCAATAACCATGAAGATTTAGAGGTGTATCAAATTGCTTTTAATACTGTTATGAAAATTTTTTAAATTACAAAAATTTTTCCCAAAACGACTAATATAATTTAATTAGGGCTTGCTAATTAAATCTAAAAGCATTGACATATAAAGACAAGTGCCTTTTTGGGGTCGAAAAAAGTGCCTGATTTTCAGCTCTTCATGCTCAAAAAGGAGCGTATTTTAGGCGCATAGTTGGGCAGAAAAATCATTCTTACAATTCTTACTCCTACCTCCTCACTCATTCCCATTTCTCCTGTCTCCTGTCTCCTGTCTCCTACAAAGAGCAAAAAGACTTTCCATAAGCAAACCCTAATTATCAATTAATCAAATGAACATAGAACAAACATTACTCAAAAACTTCAGAGAATTACCGCCAGAAAAACAGCAAGAAATTCTAGATTTCAGTGAATTTCTCAGACAAAAAACTCTAGTAAAACCAGAGGCAAAAATACCAAAACAACAGGCAGAAAATTGGAAAAATTGGGCAGAAAGCCAGCCTAAAAATAGCCCTGGATTACCAGATTCCGCTTTAAGACGAGAAACAATTTATTAAAAATGACTAGGTATTTATTAGATACGAATATTTTTTTAAGAGCCAGCGACCCCACCTCATCCAACTATCAATTAGCCGTTGATTCTGTATTTTTATTACTGAATCAAAACCACGAATGTTTATTAACTGCCCAAGTTCTGATAGAATTTTGGGTAGTAGCTACCCGCCCTCTAGAAGTAAATGGCTTAGGTTGGACTCCTGAAAGAACTCGACAACAAATCAATATATTAATTTCTCAATTCGCTTTATTATCAGAAAATGCAGCAATTTTTACCTATTGGTTAGAGTTAGTTACTACTCACAATATTAGAGGAAAACGAACTCACGATATTAGATTATTAGCCGTAATGAAATCTCATGGAATTAATTGCTTATTAACTTTTAATCCACAAGATTTTATAACTATTCCAGAAATAAAAATTGTCACACCACAGGAGATAATTACCAACTTTTAAGTAAGATATTAGTTAAGTATAGTAGCAAATTATGAATATTATTGCTAAAGATGGGGAGGAGCGATCGCGTCTCTCGACCTTAAGTTTGGCCAGAGCTAAAGAGTTTAGTTGGGAAAAAACTGGTTTAGCTACTAGGGAGATAATTCAGAATTATCTGATTAAGGTTTAAATAATTGTGGCGATCGCTCCTTTTTTATTTGGGAAATGAGAATCGGATGGGGGAAAGCGATCACTGTTGGTAGATTTGGGTTAGGAGTGGAGTTTCAAATAGGAAAGAAAGGGAAGGTGCAATCTACTTATTTTTCCCTTACCCTTGCTCTTTCTTTTTCACTTAGTTTCCCAAAGATAATCCGGCGTTGGTGAATCAAGCTATGAAACCTAAATTTGGCCAAATATAAAATGCTTTTCAGTTAATAGTTAGGCAATCAGCATTAATGCACAATCATAGCCACGCATCACCAACGCCTGGAGTTTCATCTGACAACTGAGAACTAATTTGTATAACCTTTGAGTCTAACAAAAATTTGTCCGACTCCCATCACATTAGTATCTCTTGGCAGTGGATGACATTAGGGACTTTATGCTACTCAAATGGGCTGGATCTACCTTAGCAGTAGCAACTTTAGCACTTTCTGAAGGACAAGCACTTGGATCAATACACGGACGGGGTTTTTGGTTTGGTTGATTTGTGGGAATACCGATCGCAGCTAGGGCAATCTGAAATGTTTGGGTCCCAAATTACCCAAACATTATTGGGGCTCCATTAATAACAATATCACCAACACAAAAGCCTTGATCCTCTGGCACTTCATAAACAGCATGAAGGATAAAATCAGGTTCGTTAGGATCAGTACGCCGATGACCTCGAACAACTTTCCAGTAGTCTGAAGGACGAGCATAGGTGGGAGCTTGTACAGGTAATTCCCATGTCAGGAAGTCTGGTTGTTGAATATACAAACCAACAGGATCTTGGAGTGTCACCTTAACGCCCCCTTGTCGAACAATACTGTTAACCGTACCACCTATAAAGGGGTCACTATTACGCCCTGGCGTACCATATCGGCTACATTGGATTAACTGAGACTGGTTAGTGACTACCTCACCGTTACATTCCCGTATAATTGTTGCAGCGGCAGCAAGCTCAATTTGAGCCCCCAGGGTATTCGGTCCACTAACCAGATGAACTGCTCCGCTTGTTGTACTGTTATTCCACTTATTAAGGTGATTATAACTAGGGAGTCCAGTATGGGGGTCAGTTTCACCTTCAAGATCGGAAAGTTGTACATCGGGACTTACTAACTCTCGATAAAGTTCAACGACACGATTGCGATTAATCAGCCATAAGGCATTCCAATATTCAAGATTCTCACAGGTGAAAGTGACTTTAGTTATTTTGTTGTCACTAGGGCGACGGGTGACACTCCATTCACAGTATTCGTCTTGCCATCCCCTTGGCCCTTCAGGACGATAAGGGTCACCATTAGGAAGATTTGGTGGACCCTCATCGGCATATCGTAATTGGTCTCCTCGGGATGCGTTAGGAAATATTACTAAAATCCGGTTAGGAAAGGCTGTCCAACCTACAGGAGGTGGAGCAATGACTGTTGTCATATCAGTGGTCAAAGGATTAAAATAGAAGGCCCGATCATTATCTAGAGGGGCATTTTGTCCCTGAATTGACCTTTCTGTAAAGTCGTTGATAGTCTGATTCCAGAGTGCATCTAACTCAGCTTGTTTCTCTGGTTTATCAGCCAAGTCTTTAATCAATGCTGGTGTGTTAAATCGTTTGAGAGTTGCCATTGTTGTGCCTCTTCTAATTTAATGGTTTAGGTTGACTAAGATGGAGCTAATAGAGAAATTATTAGCTTTTGTCCTACAAATTAATTGACTGATCCGACTTTGCCGTCGGTTTGCATTCGCAGCAGGGGAGCATTGGCTGGTAGATTACTTTGAGGAAGTAAAAGACTAAATTCAAACAGGCTGTTAATCGGCTTGATAGAAGCAAATTGTCGTCTGCGCGAGATGCTAAGATCCACATAATCAGAAAGTCCACTACCATTAGTTATTTGACCAGCAACCCCATTGAGATAGGACTGAATCCGTTGATTAACCTGAGCTTTCCAGGTAGCATCAGGCAAGTTCCAAGTATGAAGAAATTGCTGTTCAGCACTACAGCTATCCAAATTATCGACTGAACAAGGAGGTTGGTTTTTAACTACTGCTTCGATCTCGGCAACAAACAAGGCAGGAATATTACTAACACCTCGATTGTCAATAGTTGCAGTATCTAACTTCTCAGCATAGGTTTGTAAACTACTACGCACTGATGAGAAAACAGGATTCTGGAAGTCCACCATCAAAACGGCGGCAGCAAACTTGTCAGAGAGAAATGTGATGTTCTTGCGCTGGTTAGCTCGTATAACCTGAAATCTCCCATTCCACAAGTTTCTGATGACAAAAGTGTCTTCATTGGAAGGTACAGGAATGAAAAAAGGATTAAAGGTCGTTCCTTTTTGTTCGTAAGCCACAGTACCTGGTAAACATTCATTAGTGTTAGGTTTTCTGTTGCACTCACGCAAGGCAAACCCTTTACTCTCAATAGTTTGCTTGAATTTATTAGTCTCAAAGCTAATCGTATTCGGGAAGTTATAACCCGCATCACCGAATACATTTCCAGTGACTTGGCTCAGAGCATCATTAAAGAGAAAAAAGTTTTGCGGAGGCACTACCTCTGTATTTGTAGGACTAGGATTATTGGATTCAAAATTGACTGAGGTAGTGGTAGTAAGGTGTCGTAAAAGTTCGGCAACTTCAGTAACTGTTGTGACATCCTCACTGATATGGGTGTCGAGCCACGCATTATAATATTGTGACACTCCACCATTAATATCTTTTTCTAGGACATTAGCACCAATTAAGTTAGCCAAGTTAGAATCTGTTGCGATCATCTCTGGCAAAACGGATAAATCAATGGTAGCTAACTCACTTTGCCAGTTGTTCCAAGGTCGTTTGAGTTCCTTCATAATAACTGAACCATTATGATGGCAATCAAAACACCCTTTTCCCATAAACTGTGGTTCACGAGCATGACTGGAATCCCCTGCCCAACTCCAGTTATTATCACTATTAAGTTCATAATAGTTGAACTTTCTCTTTTGAGGGTCCCAAGCAATTACTTGTAAGAAACCCGTTGTTGGACCAGGACTTGCACTGAGCAATGTTGACAGAATACCATCGCCTTTCCAAGTAATGGCCAATCGCGGATGGCGATTAGCATTTCGTGGGACAATCGAGACGGGAATTTGACCTCCTTCAGCCACCAGGTAAATATTCTGTGTTAGGCTAGGATTGGCCTCAGCTATTGCCTCTTGGGAATCCTTGACTTCTTGGGGAAATTTGCCCTGACGTAGAATCTCTTTACCCCATAAATCATTGAGATTTGCTTTCTGTTCATCCAGGGACATTCTTGTCCCCACTTGTTCCGCAGAACAACCAATACATTTCCAGATATTGGGGACATTCTTTGGGATGTTTGAAGTATCCTCTGCTAATACCGACCATGCAGGCATCAGGCTTAATATAAGTACTAGACATATTACGACAAACAAACAATTTTTAAAGGAATTCGATTCACTCACTCTAAAATACCCCTTTCAAAATGATCTACAGCAGTCCATATCCAAATCTTGTTTTTTTTACCAACAAAAGTCTTCCTGTAACAGCTATTTTGTTTCCTCCAATAAAATCTTGGCTTTTTGATTTCACTTATTAGACGTTTCTCTTCCCTATTTCTGACTTTTTTTTCTTTCTATAATTTTCTCAATAGGTAAACACTCGATCGCCACACTAAATCAACCTCTGACACAACCATTTTGGCAAAGAGGCAATAAGACTACACCACGCCAGGGACATTACCCCCCTATATCCGTCAACCACCTATCCCAAATCCACTGAATATACTTGAACGAACCCCGAACATTAGGGAATAGTTTCATGTCTCCCATCAACCGAGAGCTTAACCAAAATTTAGTATTATCCCCTGTCAAACTCCGCCACATAACATACGGTCTCAACCATCGCGATCGCTTTTTATATTCGACATTGTGTCTCATAGTTAGGTACAGGAAACTCCTGATTCCGAATTTATCTAAAATCTAATAACTACAACGTTGGGGTTGATTTTTGATTCAATTCAAAGTAGCATCGCCAGAAATAGTCAGAGCGGGGCTTCCTCTATCTAAAACTTAGGGAGAGCCTAAAAATGGCCTAGCTAGTAGCCAGATAATTCAAAACGATGATTAAGTCCGGAAGTGTTATCCTCCTTTGTGAGAGTGTGAATAATAACAGATGAGGAGTGAAAACTATGGTAGCAACACCATCATTCAAACTAGCTTACGAACAAAAAACCTTTAACTTATCAACCCCAACAACAGAAACAGAAACAAAATTTACGTGGAATAGCAACTCATTGCCCACAACACCCTTATTCGGTACAGATGGCATCCGAGGCAAAGCAGGGGAACTACTAACCGCCCCCTTAGCTATGCAAATAGGTTTTTGGGCCGGGCAGGTGTTGCGCCAATATTCCAGAAATCCTGGCCCTGTAATTATGGGGCAAGACACCAGAAACTCTGGCAATATGCTGGCAATGGCTTTATCAGCAGGCTTAACTGCAGCAGGTTTAGAAGTTTGGCATTTAGGTTTATGCCCCACTCCTTGCGTTGCTTATCTCACGAGTGTTTCTGAAGCAATAGGTGGAGTAATGATTTCTGCCAGCCATAACCCACCTGAAGATAATGGGATTAAATTTTTTGGCTCTAATGGGACAAAACTGCCTTTAGAATTACAGAAACAGATAGAAGCCGGAATTCGGGGGAAAGCAGATTTTCCAGCGATTCATGGTGATTGGGGACAACATTATTACAGAGCCGAATTAATCAAAGATTATCGAACATCCCTACATTCGCCCCTAATACCAGAGTCTCTACAGGGGATGAAAATTGTCCTAGATTTAGCTTGGGGAGCAGCAGTTAATCTGGCAGCAGAAGTTTTTCAGACAATGGGGGCAGAAGTTATCTGTTTACATGACCAACCAAACGGCGATCGGATCAATGTCAACTGTGGTTCGACACATCTCCATTCTCTGCAACAAGCAGTAGTAGAAAATAATGCTGATATGGGATTTGCTTTTGATGGAGATGCTGACCGAGTATTAGGAGTAGATTCTCAAGGTCGTTCGATAGATGGGGATTACATTCTCTATTTCTGGGGTCAAAGCTTAAGTAAAACTGGGTTATTGCCAAAAAACCTGATAGTCACTACAGTGATGGCCAATTTGGGATTTGAGCGGGCCTGGCAACAACAGGGCGGAGAAATATTGCGAACTAAAGTTGGAGACCAATATGTTCATGCAGAAATGCAGCGCACGGGTTCGATGTTAGGTGGGGAGCAATCAGGACATATTCTCTGTCCTCACTATGGCTTGACAGGAGATGGTCTAATGACAGCCTTGCATTTAGCAACCCTGGTGCAACATTCAGGAGTATCTTTAGCAGAATTAGTAGACCAAAGCTTTGAGACATATCCGCAACTGCTCCGAAATATCCGGGTTGAAGACCGCGAATGTCGGGTAAATTGGCAGAAGTGCGAACCATTAGTCAGGGCAATTGAAGAAGCAGAAACAGCCCTAGCAGATTTTGGGCGGGTTTTAGTGAGAGCCTCTGGCACGGAGCCTGTAATCCGAGTTATGGTAGAGGCAGTTAACGCTGAACTAGCAAGTTATTGGACAGAAAATCTAGTCTTAGCAGTTCAGCAACATCTGGTCTAAACTCAGCCAGCAATGCCGACACAAAAGTCTAAGAAAAAATCAAAAAGCAAATTAAAAAAGAAAGGCAAACCTGCTGCACCCAAGATTAGCAAAAAGGAGCTAGCTGCAAGAGCGCGCCAACGAGCCAAGGATATTCAAAAGGCTATTGGCGCTCTTGTTACATTTGGGGGCTTGGGAGCTGTAGTTGGAATAGCTCTATTTTTTGTGGCCGACCCTAAACTGGCTCTTGCTGGTGGTGGTGGTATTGCAGTATTAGGTATTTCTTTTAAGTATCCGATGTGGGGGCTATGGGGATTTCTGATATATATGCCCTTTGCTGGGACTATTACTTATTGGATTGGTGGTGGGAGTCCGATATTTCAGCTTGCCAAGGATGGTTTTTATATCCCGGCGATTATTGCTATTGGTCTGTGGTGTAAAAATACAGGAAATCCGTTTATTATTCCCAAGGCACTGAAAAATCCCTTATACCTTTTATTGGGTTTTTGTCTGGTAACTCTAATATGTGTTAATGGTCTCCAACATCTTGACCCTCCCAGACCGGGGGATAAACCTTTGTTTATGGGAATATTGGGGTTGAAGGTTTTTATTGGTTATCTGCCTTTGATTACTGCTGCTTATTACCAAATTAAAGGTAAAAAAGAACTACTTTTTGCAGCTCGTCTGACTCTGATTCTGGCTATTATTTGTTGTCTGTTGGGTTTAATGCAGTACCAATATCTTTCTTCTGGTAAGTGTCAAGGTACTCGTGGTAAACAAGGAGATGAGCTTTTTAGAGCAACGTTGGAAGCTAAGTGTTTAGTCGGAGGCTCCCTGGTTTTTAGTCCGGAAGTAGGGATGATTCGTTTGCCTGGTACATTTGTTGCGCCTTGGCAGTGGGGATGGTTTTTGATTGCTAATGCGGCTTTTACTTTTGCATCTGCTTTTAGCGACCCAAATCCTCTATGGCGGATAGGTGGTTTATTTGGTATGGCATTAGTTTTTGTTAATGCTGTTATTTCTGGTCAAAGAATTGCTTTGGCTCTGGTGCCGGTGGTAACTATAATTCTGTTGGTGCTGACTGGTCAGGTGGCTAATCTGAAAAGATTTCTTCCTATTGGGATTGGGTTAGGTGCTGTTCTGGGAATAGCGATGGTTTCTAATCCGGCGGTTGTTCAGCAGCGCATAGATAGTTTTGTTAGTCGCTGGAATGCTTCGCCACCTACTGATTTTATTAGTCAGCAATTTGAAGAGTCTGGTCATGCACAAGACGGAGTTTTTGGTAATGGATTGGGGCGGGCTACTAATTCAGTTCGAGTTTTTGGAAGAACTAGGTTAATTGAGACTTATTACCCTAAGTTAATTTATGAAATAGGACCTATTGGCACAATCGGATTTTTAATTTTAGTCACGACTATTACTTTTACTGGCTTCAAGGCTTATCGTTCGGTTAAGGATAAAAATCTACGTAGTTTTGGCGCGAGTTATTGGGTTTTTGTTTTGATTATTAGCTATAACACTTATTATTATCCTCTGGATGTAGACCCTGTTGCGGTTTATTACTGGTATTTTGCTGGAATAGTTTTCAGGTTGCCAGAGATAGATAAACAAGAACAAAAAAGACTGGCAGCAGAGGCAGAAATGGAAAATCGCAATTGAAGAAGGAGTCAGTAGGGGCTAATCGCGTTTGCGTAGCATTCCGGAACGGAATTCGCCCCTACAGGAGGGAGGGAAGAAAGAAGAAGCAATAATAAAGAGGAGGAAAAGGAGAAAGTTTTTTTCATAACCAATTATCCAGACATGATATTAAACTCATAAGGAAAAAGATAATAGGAAGGTATATTATGGATGAGCAACCGCTGAATACAGAAAATCAACAATTAATTATTCCGATTTCTGTTGTCATTCCTACTTATAATCGTGAGGAGCCTCTGGTAGATACAATCGCTGATGTTATTAAACAAGATTATCCTAATTTTGAGGTTTTGGTGGTTGACCAAACTGCTACTCATCAGCCAGAAGTTCAAGCTTATTTAGAGGAGGTGGCTAATGCTGGCAAGATTAAATGGTTTCGTCTGAGTTGGGCGAGTTTACCAGGAGCAAGGAATTATGCTGTCAGACGTGCTAGTGGGGAAATAATTCTGTTTCTTGATGATGATGTACGTTTGCCGGATGGGTTTTTGGCTGCCCACGCTCGTAATTATGCTCGCCCGGAAATAGGTGCAGTGGCAGGGCGAGTATTCGACCGCATGAAATTGGGAGATTCTGGTGGGGGTCTGGAAATTGAAGAATTACCTCCAGAAGCATCAGACCCTGGTATTGCTTGGTATCACATTGACTTAGTACATACAGTTAAACCTCAGCAAGTCATATCAGCAAGAGGTTGTAATATGTCGTTTCGCCGAGATATTTTTACTAAGTATGGTTTGCACTTTGATGAGCGGTTTCGTGGTAGTGCAGTGCGCGAAGAGTCAGATTTTTGTCTGAGGTTGCGACAAACTGGCTATCAAATTTGGTACGACCCAGAAGCTTCTTTAGTTCACTTAGGTGAAGAGAGTGGGGGTTGCCATGATATTTCTACAAGGTCGCTCAAATATCAAGTTACTTTCTATCATAATCACTTTTTTATGGGATTAAAAAATCTCACTCCGGCTCAATGTGTGCGTTTCTTTACTAAATTATTTGATTGTCATGTTTTGGGAAACCCTCCTTGTTATAAAAGTGGTTCCCCTATCAAAATAATTACTCGTGGTGGTTTCTATACTCTTGGTTTTTTGAGTGCTGTTCAAACAAAGGTTAAATCTATTTGGGATGACGGGCAAATTTATACTCGACAAAGTAATTAATCAAACAATTAACAATTAATAATTTAATTCTTTTCTGACAGCATAGTGTTGAATTATGTGTAAAATTATTTTGGAAAAATGGTATAGATTTAATCAAATCATACTAATTTGTTTGGTAATTATTTGCGACAAAGCCCCGATATCTGTCTTAATTAAGTAACATAGCGCAAACCCGATTTAGTATGAGATTTATTAATCCTAAAACAGATTATGCCTTCAAAAAAATATTTAGTTCTGCACAGAGTAAACATATTCTGATTAGTTTTCTCAATGCACTATTCTCTGAAGGTCAAAATACTATCTGTGACTTAGAATTTATTGATACCTATGAAGCTGGGTTAGTAGCCATTCTCAAAGACTCATATTTAGATGTGAGAGCTAAACTTGATAATGGCTCTACAGTTATCTATGAGTCAATTAGAAAAATTAGGTCGGACAATGTTAGATTTCAAAAATATATCCGATCTATTGACTTTGTTAGAGCGAACGAAGGAGGAGGAGTAAAATAAGTAGGTAATAGATAAAGAGTGTATATTTTTCACAAACAAATATTTCAGATAATAAAAAGCATAATTCAAACTACTAAGTTCAAATTTTTCCTGAAAAATCTTAATAGCAAACGTAAACTGCCTGAAAAATAATAAATCATAGAATAATAGCCATGAAAATATTAGTCGCGAGTCACACTTATATTGTTGACCTTAATCGTGAAAAGTTACGCGCCTTAGCAAAACTAGAACCAGGTATTGAAGTTACAGTTGTTGTACCCAGTCGCTGGAATCCAAAAGGTGTACAAAGTCAAATCGTTGAATCCCAATTTATTGATGAAGGCTCTTTTCGAGTAGTACCGATTTCTAATTACAGCGAAAATAATCAAGCTTTACTAACTTTTGGTCTGGATTTAATTGGTTTACTGCGAAAATTTAAACCAGATATTATCCAAGTGGAACAGGGTTCTAAAGCTTTAACTTATGCTCAGTTTATTACTTTTAATCAGCTTTTAGGACTGAAAGCTAAAAATATCTTTTTCACTTGGTGGAATTTACCTTATGAACTCAAGTTTCCTATTTCTTTGCTTGAAGCTTATAATCTCAAAAATACTGATGGAATTGTTGCTGGAAATAAAGATGGGGAAGATATTTTAAGAGAACGAGGTTACAAGGGAGCAATTAAAGTAATGCCTCAATTAGGAGTGGATGAAAGTTTATTTAAACCTGAGCCTCAGCCAGAATTAAGAGATAGCCTAGATATTAAATCTGATGATTTTGTTGTTGGTTTTGTTGGTCGTTTTGTTGAGGAAAAAGGATTATTAACTTTAACTAATGCCTTGGCTGGTTTACAGGAAAAATCTTGGAAATTGTTGCTTTTAGGAAGGGGTGAATTACAATCGACTTTGCTAGAAAAAGCAGCAGAATTCGGAATTAAAGACAGGCTAATTTTAGTAGAAAGCGTTCCCCACGACCATGTACAAAAATATATTAATCTGATGAATACTTTGGTATTGCCGTCAGAAACTACTTATAAGTTTAAAACTTTAACTTCTGTGGGGTGGAAGGAACAATTTGGTCATGTTTTAATTGAGGCAATGGCTTGTAAAGTGCCTGTAATAGGTTCTGATTCTGGAGAAATTCCTCATGTGATTGGGGATGCAGGTTTGGTGTTTCCAGAGGGAAATGTTGAGGAATTGAGGAATTGTTTAATGCAGTTGATGGAGCAAAAAGAACTAGCTGAAAAACTAGGGCAAAAAGGTTATGAAAAGGTGATGACTCAGTATACAAATAAAGCTTTAGCTAGGCAGTTATTAAGTTTTTATCAGGAGCTAATATAGCTAAATAAAAAATTAAATTATTTGGTTTGAGTGAAATACTCCTGCACTAATTACAATAATTATTTTCCTGGTGGTGTTTTGTTGGACGTAATTTATATCGTTAAGCAATTCTAATTTATTTACAGCGCTTTCCGTTGCCCGTGAGGTACAATAACCGGAATTTTAACAGGGTAAATATTTTTTACTTGTTTCCCATCACCCTATCACCCCATCACCCCATCACCCCATCACCCCATCACCCTAAAA
>JBARXI010000747.1:0-7745 GCA_049647275.1 Microcoleaceae cyanobacterium | reverse complement strand
GTTATGAAGGGGTAACTATCGATCTGGGGAAGATAGCTAATTATTGCCGTCAGAGAGATATTGCTTTAGTAGTCGATGAAGCCCACGGTAGTCATTTTCCCTTTTTGGATGAACAATGGCAATCAGCGATCGCTTTTAATGCCGACATCGTAACCCATAGTATGCACAAGTATGCAGGGAGTTTAGTTCAAACTGCATTATTGCATTTGCCCACTGACTCTCGGTTTACTGTTGAACAAATGATGGGGGTGATGCCTTTATTTGAAACTACTACCCGCAGTAATCTTCTGATGCTGAGTATTGAAGATGCGATCGCTAAGGGGTATTCAGAAGAGGGAAAAGCTTTATTTTGGCAAGCTATTAGAGAATGCGATCGCCTGCGTAGTCAATTAGATAATTACGGCAAGGTGTTAACTTATGATGCCCAAGTTAGCGATCCGCTGAAAATCTATTTAAAAAGCGATCGCATCACGGGAGAAAAACTAGCAGAATTGCTGTACGCTCGCGGTATTGATGGAGAATTTGCCGATGAAGAAGGATTATTATTAATTTTCTCTTTTAATCACAATCGACAAGATTTTCAATTGATCGGAGATACCTTAGCTGAGATTGTGCCAATTCTGAGGAAAAAAGCCCAAAAAGAGATTTTCCCTGAGAGTTATTTCTGTCGTAATCCAGTAATAAAAATGCTGCCAAAAGATGCTTTCTTTAGCCATAAAGAAAAGTTACCTCTTGAGCAAGCATTAGGAAAAATAAGTAGTTGCTGTATTAAGAAAGTTCCCCCAGGGAGTCCGATTTTAATACCAGGGGAAGAAATAACTAATTGGCATCTAGAACGTTTATCTGCTGATACTGTTGTTCAAGTAATGGGGAATGATTAAAGATGGTTAAAGAACAAGCCAAAGATTTTTTAGAAACAAGACCTTGGTTATCTGGGATTTGCGATACACAAAGTACAGAGGAATTAAAAAATAAGTACGATAGTTGGGCAAATACTTATGATGCAGATGTCGGAGAAGATTGGTCTTTTATGCCTGTTGCCATAGCACGCACAGTCAGCAAATTGCTCAATAATAAAAATTCTGCCATCTTAGATGCTGGTGCTGGCACGGGGTTAGTCGGTCAAGCCTTAGCACAACAGGGATACAACAATCTGACTGCTGTGGATTTGTCAGAAGAGATGCTGAATATAGCCAAAGAGAAACAAGTCTACAAAGCTTTGCATCAGTGTAATTTAGAAGATAACTCTATGTTTAGCAATTCGACAAATTTTGATGCCATTATCGCAGCAGGAGTTTTTGCTTATGCTCATGGTGGGGTTGAGGTTTTGAACAATCTATTCAGTCTTTTAAAAGAAGAAGGAATTTTTTTGTTAACGATACGGGAAGACTATCGGCAGCAAATGCAAACTAGCTTAGAACAAATACCTTGGAAATTAGTTAGTGAAGAAAGTTTCCCTATATATGACGATTCCAAGTTGATGTATCTGCTGGCTTTTAAAAAGGAGCTTTCACGATGACTAATCAAAGTTTTGAAAAAGCAATTATAGCTGTGATGGAATTATTTTTTCCTAGAATACCTGGAAAAGAAATCTAATTTATTAAGATGAGAAATGAAAAAAATGTATGAACTAACGGATGCTCAAGTTAATAGTTTTCACCAGAAAGGTTGGCTTGGTCCACTTGATACCTTCTCAGTCCAAGAAGTGGAATCGGTGAAAAAAGAGATAGAGGAAATTAGCCAAATTGAATTAGTAGGGGAGCAGAAGATTAGGACTTTTCAAAATGATCATTTTGGTATAAAAACATCCATTAACAACCATTTCCACTGTAAGTCTTTGTCTGAACTCTTTGAAGACCAAAAAATTGTGTCTCTCTTAAACCAACTTGGTGAACCCAACTTATTGCTATGGAGAACAACTATCTTTCATAGAATGCCTGGACAAAGCAAAGCTGGGTGGCATCAGGCAATAGATTACTATGGGTATGATGTAGATGAAACGAAAGTAGAATTAATTTTCCCTGAAGGAGAAAAACCGCTTAACCTTACTGTATGGGTAGCCCTTGAAGATGTTACTCCTGAAATAGGCACGCTTCAGTTCGCTAATGGTTCCCATAAGGAGCGATTTAAAAGTATTAAAGTTCCTCTGGGACAAGGAGAAGGAATAGGAGCAAATATCCACCGAGACTTTGAATCAGAGCCAGAGGAAAAACGATATTCTAAAGATTTTGATTTTGATGAAAGCGAGTGGGAGATAGAATCTCTTCCAACAGTAAAAGCAGGTCAAGTAGTTATTTTCACAGAATCCGTGATGCACCGTGGTCCCTCTAATTGTTCCAACAAAGAAAGATGGGCAGTTAATGGACGCTATATTAGACCTTCCGTACAAGTTTATCCACAACGATTAACTGATGACTATATTGATAACTATGGTTTTGATATCAGGAAACATTTTTGTATTTTAGTATCCGGTAACGATAATCATAGAATCAATAAATCTATTATTAGAAATTAATAAGGGGACTAGTCACAGTTATGATAGTTGAATCTAATTTATCTGAACAAACAAACCTAAATAATAAGCGTTTTGTCAAAATCTCTGAACGAGAAGATAGGTGTGATATTCCTAAATCTGCTTGGAGACCTTTGACAGACAATGCCTATTTACAAACTTGGAAAGGAGTACTTCTGGAAAAAGACCCAATGCAAATTGCCGCTTACCCGATGCTGCTGCGCGAGTTACAACCGAAGACCATTATTGAACTTGGTGCGCTCAAGGGAGGAAGTGCTATTTGGCTGGCAGATCACTTGGAATTTTTTAAAATTACAGGCGAAGTTTACAGTGTCGATAACGATCTTTCCCAGCTTGATGAAAAAGCCAAAACAGACTCTAGAATTCATTTTTTAGAAGGTGATTGTCGAGAAATTAATGCGGTTTTACCTACAGAATTACTTTCTAATTTGCCTCATCCTTGGTTAGTGATAGAGGATGTTCATGACACTCTAGTGGGTATTCTTGAGCATTTTCACAATAACGGTTTGCGAAGTGGGGATTACTTGATTATTGAAGACACTAACAAATTTATGTGGGAAGTATGGTCTGATTGGGAAGACCAGGAATTAATCCAGCGAGGTCTTCGTAAAATGGATGACTTGAGACAATGGTTAAGTCTACATCAGAGTAAGTACTTAATTGATACCTATTATCAAGATATTTACGGTTATAATGCTTCAAAAAATTGGAATTCTTTTCTAAAAATTTTAGAGAGTTCTGTCTGAAGTTACTGGACTTACTGTTTTTTATTTTTGTTATTAATTAAGGTTAAAAATCATGAATGAAGATCGAGTACAGCTCGGCTTGGAAAAGTTAAAACAGGAGTGGGAACCCAAAGGTTTCAAGTGCGAAATATATAGTAGCGAACCTGGAACATCTTTTTCAACTCCAGGTCATAAAACAAATGAATTCTTTATCCTTATAGAAGGAGAGTTAGAACTATCTTTTCAAGATAAAACTTACAATCTTGCTATTGGGGAACAATTTGAAGTCCCAGCAAGAATTCATCATGGTTTTAAGAATCCTGGCAAAACCGTCAATCGT
Organism: Microcoleaceae cyanobacterium; assembly: GCA_049647275.1. Lineage (GTDB taxonomy): Bacteria > Cyanobacteriota > Cyanobacteriia > Cyanobacteriales > Microcoleaceae > JASJEE01. The sequence continues at coordinate 4,147 of JBARXI010000747.1, read as the reverse complement.
ATGTATTGGGTATATGGCTACAAATGGAAGTGGAATCATGATGGAAGTGGTTTTGAAGAGTAAGTTAGTTAGCTAAGTAGTAGTCTTAACAACGCAAAATTTAAAATAGTAGTTCAGATCTCAAATACTGTTTGAAACAATTATGATATCAAGTGACAAAGCTCTACTTAATGACTGGTATCCTGTTGCTAGAAGTCAAGACTGTAGACCTAAACATATATTAGCAGTACGTCTTTTGGGGGAAGACCTAGTGCTATGGCGTGCTGACTCTCCTCAATCTCCAGTTCATGTCTGGCAGAACTATTGTCCCCATCGAGGCGTACCTCTGTCCTTGGGGAAGGTGATGGGCGATACTTTAGCATGTGGGTATCATGGCTGGGAATACGAGCAAACAGGTCAGTGTATCCATATACCTTCCAATCCTGATCAAAAACCGTCTTTAGGGTATTGTGTAAAAACATATCAGTGCCAGGAATCTTATGGCTTAATATGGGTTTGCCTCGGAGAGACTAACCAGCAAGTGCCTCCATTCCCAGAATGGGAAAGACAGAACTATCATAAAGTATCTTGCAACCCTCAGCACGTCAAAGCAAGTGGCTTTAGGGTAATGGAAAATGCGATTGACTTTTCTCATTTTCCCTTCGTCCACCATAATTCTATAGGCAGCAATGAGATAAAGCCAATTGATGCTTACGAAGCGAAATTGGATGAGAATGGAATTACCTTTTCTGAAGTGAGTATGTGGCAACCTAATCCTTATGCTAGTGGTGTAGGCGTCCTACTCACTTATCTCTATAAAATAATTCGTCCCTTAACTCTACATGCGATTAAGGAATCTGCTTTAGGTAGACATGCGTTTTTGTTCGCGATTACACCCATTGATGAAGAGGAATGCTTGGTCTGGCTATTGATATCTACGCCTGAAAATAAAGTTCCAAACCAGGAATTGCAACAGTTTTACGAGACTATTATCAGTGAAGATGGTATTTTCATTGAATCACAACGCCCTTTGCGACTACCTTTGCTAAACAAGATGCAAACAAATTCAGCATTTCCTCCAGAAGTCCACGCCAGTTGCGATCGCGCTTCTATTGCCTATCGACGTTGGTTACAGAAACTCGGTGTAACGTTTGGTGTCTGTTAACTTTGTTGATTAGTTGTTTACCTTAAGAAATGTCATGCCTATCAAAAAGCATATTGCTATGTGGTGTTATCCCAGAAGTCGTTCAACAGTTATTGCACGAGCATTTGAGCAATTAGATGAATGCCTGGTGTTTGATGAACCTTTCGCGGGCGTTTTCCTCACTGAGAAAGGTTTTCCTCAGCCTCTGCCCGCTAAAGAAGTACAAGAATATGCAGAAACAGATCATAAAAAAGTGATTGCTCAAATAACGGGTGATTTGCCAGCCGGAAAATCTTTCTCTTTTCAAAAGCACATGTGTAAGCATCTTGTATCAAAAGTTGAAAAAAATTTTCTGAGTTGTTTAACTAATTTTTTCTTAATTAGAAATCCTGAAGAAGCTATTGCTTCATTCAGCAAATCATGTGAACTTGACATCACAATGGAGTTGATTGGTATTGAGGCTCATTATCGCTTTTTTAAACAAATTAAAGAACTTACAGGAGAAACCCCTTTAGTCATCAACTCAGGCGATATAGTAAAAGAGCCTGATAAGTATCTTGCTTATTTATGTCGTCAGTTAGGAATAGATTATTCAGACAAGATGTTGCAGTGGAAGACTAATCCCAAAGTAAACGATTCAAAATTGCGTTTTATAGACGGACGACCATACGATCAGTGGTATGAGAGTGTTAGTCATTCCACAGGGTTCTGTAATCAGAAAAAGTCCATCAATTTGCCAAATCGACTGCTTCCATTGGTTAAAAAATGCATGCCATTTTATGAAGAACTTTTACAATATTGTGCAGTAGTTGATTAGTAAAAAAACATAATTCCACGGACTTGAGGAATTTTTATTATAGCCCAAAGCATACATAACAGCCCTTGAAGCTATATCACTATATAGAACTCATTTTTACTTTTTCTCAGACATCAGAATATCGATAACTGCGGAAATGGCGGTTTGAACTGCTCCTTGAACTGAAGCATGATTAATAGCTAAATGTTCCCCAGCAAAAAACACACGGGGATTATTTATCGGATAAGCTTGACCGAGAAAAGGTTGATATTTCTCGCGATCGCCTGGAGCAAAATAGGCATAAGAACCCGAACCAAGATTATTATTTTCATCCCAAATACTATGAACAATATCGTCGGTATATTGTTTGATTTCAGGATGGAGTTGGGAGGTTTCTTGTAAGGTTAATTCACTTTGATCTGACTTGTTTAAAGTTATAAACTTTCTGGAATTATCTTCCCAACGATAAGCAGCAGTTAATACTGATGGCTGATAAGAAATATCTTTATCTTTAGCAGTAAAATGAGGTTGGGAAAAGTTATTTGAATCCAATTGAGCATTATCTGAAGGATACCAACACTTTTCTATATTTAAGTCGGTAAAACTGCCACCACCGTAGATATTATCGGTAAATTCCCAAGGACGAGCCGTACAGTGTAAGAGAGTTTTACTAGAACTACAATAACCCAAATTGTTAATCGCTTCCTGTTGTTTTTTGGGCAAAATAGGGTCAAAATTAATCTGAGCTAAAGCAGTCGCGGGAACAGTAAAAATAACATAGTCAAATTCTGCGCTTTGTTGCCGATATAACTTATTCCAGCGAACTTGAACACCTTCATCTGTCATTTCTATATTTGTTACTTTCGCTTCAGTTTCTATTTTGCCTGATATTCTCTTAACCAAAGCTTTAACTAGAGTTGACATTCCTCCTATTAGTTCGTATTGTTCAACTTGATGCCAAGCAAAGAAATCAATTAACCCATTTAAGAGAGAAACTTTATTATAATGAATTGCTCCAGTAGCATGACCAAGTAACTCAAAAGCATCGGCGGAAAGATGATTACGAAAAAAATCAGTTACTGTTAATCGATCCCATTTTCTAACTCGATCGCTGGTAAAAGTTGGGGCAAATAATTCCCATTTCTCCTGTTCGGTGAAAGAATCTATTAACTCTGATAATAACTGATCATAAATTACCCCAGGGTCTTTTTTTTCATCAGGAGTTAAATTGTAAACAGAAAACAACTCTTGGTAACTATCTAAGCGAGTTTTATTTCCCCGTAAATAATAAAAAGCAGCGGGATTGTAATTAATAAAAGGTCTTTTTGGTAACTTAAACTTATCTATATAGTGTAAAGTACAACCATGACTTGCTGGGATTCGCATTGCGCCCAATTCCCCATAAGTACCATCATTAAAATAATGAGTTTTAATTCTTCCTCCGAGACGAGAATCAGCCTCTAATAAAGTAACTTGATGGTTAAGTTGACTTAATTCGTAAGCACTTACGAGTCCCGCAATTCCTCCGCCAATAATTGCAATTTGCTTTCTAGTACTGCCCTGGTCGTAGGGAGTAAGAGAGCCAGGGTGACGATACAGGCGATCGAAAGAAAATGGATGCTCTAACTCTAATAACTCTAAAATGTAATTATACATATATATTCGACATGAATTAAGTTGAATACCCGCTTGTCATTATTCAACTAGCCATTAAAAGCGAGTGCTTCAACAATTGATAATTGATAATTGATAATTAGCTCTCCTTAAAAGAGAGAGGATTGACACAATTGGAAACATTTTTCTTCTCTTGGTCGATTGGAGGACAGCGAGGAGACCCGAAGAGTGCAGAGCCGCTCCGCTTTACATGTCGGCGTTAGCTTTAGCTCCTCTGTAAGAGGCTAGCCGTTAACGCAGTTGTGCGCTAGCAAAACGCCATCCCACCCTGCGGGAAGCTCCGCTTTTTCCTACCGGAATGCTCCGCAAACATGTCGGCGACAGCCGAAGAGCGTAGTTGTGCGCCAGCATGCGCGACCGCTTTTTTTCCCTTTAAAGGGGAGGCTTTACACCTGAATTATTTAATTATTAATTATTAATTGTTAATTATTACTTTTTTACTGGCTGTATGGAGATAGTTTTCTACTCGACAATTTCGTTTGTGAGTTAATTTTTTTAACCGATGAGAGTTACTTTTATTGTGGTTGGTTTTTAATTGAGATTGTAAACTAGAG
>JBARXI010000746.1:0-3197 GCA_049647275.1 Microcoleaceae cyanobacterium | reverse complement strand
TTACAGTCAGAATTTGCTAAAGATTTAGCGGAGGCAGGATATAGATCGAGAGAAGATATCTTGAATTTAGTACAAGAAGTGAGACAGGAAATTTCACAAGAACGTCACCAACGTTATTAAATTTGATCATACTCTTCAGCTAAAAAAATGACTATTTATCCTGGTCGTATATTTTTTGATACTAATGTTTATATTATTGGTTTCGCTGCTCCAGAAAGTGATGAGTTTAGATGTCTTCAATAGGCGGGTTTAGGGATGAAACAATCTTCATTAATTGAAGTTGTAATTTCAGAAATATTACTTGAAGAAATTTTGCGAGTGGCGAAACGTCTGCGAAATAAAGATTGGAGTGGAGAAATAATCGGTAGAATTTGACAAAACTTTCAAATTTGTTATGTTCTACTAGATGAAAATGAACTAGAAATAATTGAGAATTGAGGTAATATTCCTAGAGAGGATGCAGGAGTTTATTTAACTGCTAAAACAGGTAAAGCTCAATGTTTTGTCTCAGCAAACTATAAATTAGTTAAGGCTATTGTAGAAAAAACTGGAGAATTTGAGTGTCTAACTCCTGAAGCTTTTGTTAATAAATATATTTAATATCATGTTCTGTAGAACAGTTATGATCGGGCTCGTAGTTGGATTTTAGTCCTAATAAAAATATTGTCAGAGCTAGAGCAATACTACAAACAAAAACTTGATAATATTAGTTACTCCCATACAACATTTCCTTACCACCTAACCAATATTGCCAAATTACAACTACTGCCCAATGAATAATTACCACAACCCACAAACAACCAGTTAATTGATAAGCCACCATACATACTAATCCTAAAATTCCTGTCAATGTCAAAAAAATTGGTTTCATAAAAGTTGGGTTTCCCTGGGGATGGAAAGTTAAAGCATTTATTGGATGATAAATAATGAATAAGAATAAACTTAATGCTGCCCAAAAACACCACATAATAGTTGAAATTTTCTCGGTGGGATGAGGCAATAACAAAACTCTAAATATCGATTCTTCTATTAGAGATGGCATAAAAAATATCCCTATCAATCCCTGAAATAATTCTTTGAGATTACGAAAGCTTTGACTAACTCGTAAAAATCTAGAATTAAAGCCTAACGGTAAGGCGATCGCTCCATAAATTAATAATGTCATTCCTGTCACTAACCAATCTTGAATATTCATGGGGCGAGAAGCAAATATTAGACGCTCAATTAAAGTGGAAATCATAGGAAGTTGCTCTAAAGTTTATCGAAATACTGCTTTCATATTAATAGAATTATAATGTTAATTCACCGATCGCTAAAATAGATAACTCATTGACTCGTTTTAACTGTAAATCATTGGTTAAAAAAGCCTCACATTCTGATTGAATAGCAACAGCAATTTGTAAAGAATCAGTTAATGATAAATTATACTTTCCTCTCATTTGTGCCGCCAACTTTCCGATGTCCTCATCAATGAGGATAAAATTAATATTTTCTCCATAAACAATTAAATCAATAAAATCCTGAGCAAGTGCTATTAACCCTAACTTATAAGGATGTACTAAACACTCAGACAAACTGATTGGAGAAGTAACTCCCAAAAGTAAACCCTCATCTATTCCATCAAAAATAACTTGAGTTAGTCCATAATAATTCGGGTGATTTTCTACATAGTAAATAATTGGTGCAGTATCTAAAAATAGTTGCCTAACCCCTTGAATGGCATTATTAACTTTCATAATTATTACGGATAATTTGTTCGCGGTTTTCTGTGGCTTCTTGACGAGTCCGAGAAACCCATTCTTGAGCATCTTCTCCTGCTAAAGGATAAGTTGCTTTTCCTTGAATTTCACGCCATTTACGCCCAGGTTTAGGGGTTGAATTATCATCTCTTTTCAGATTATTTGATAAATAACGCATTAATTGAAGTTTTTCTTCAATGTTTAACCATTTTGATTTACTGATTAACTCATTTAATAATTCTTGAGACATAATGAATGATACCTATTTTTCATTAATCCTAACAAAAAGCATAACTATCAAGACAACCAACGAGGTTTTTTTCAACTTAGATAAAGAATGCCAAGCTTGATAAAATTCTGGGTAGGGCAGAGTTTGGGTACAATTCCAGATTATTTCGTAGAGTCTCTCGAAGAAATCGCTGTTAATTAGGTAGCCTACGACTGATAAGCAGTCTTTTAAGGATGTGACGACTTCTGCCATCTGCTCTTTTGCTAAAATTTCCCCTAAACTTGCTGCTGCTTCCATGCGAATATCATCATCAGAAGTAGACCCTAGCAAATCCACCAAAGCATTAATCGCTTTCTGATTGCCAGGGTCAATTTTCCCTAAACTTGCTGCTGCTCGCCCGCGAATATCATCATCAGAAGTAGACTCCAAAAAATCCACCAAAGCATTAATCGCTTTCTGATTGCCAGGGTCAATTTTCCCTAAACTTGCTGCTGCTTGCCCACGAGTATAATCATCAGAAGTAGACTCCAACAAATGCACCAAAGCATTAATCGCTTTCTGATTGCCAGGGTCAATTTTCCCTAAACTTGCTGCTGCTTCCATGCGAATATTATCAGAAGTAGACCCTAGCAAATCCACCAAAGCATTAATCGCTTTCTGATTGCCAGGATCAATTTCCCTTAAAGTTTCTGCTGCTTTCATGCGAATATCATCATTAGAAGTAGACTCTAGCAAATCCACCAAAGCATCAATCGCTTTCTCATTGCCAATTTTCCTTAAACTTGCTGCTGCTTGCCAGCGAGTAGAATTATCAACAGTAGACCTCAACAAATCGACCAAACCATCAATAGCTTTCTGATTACCCGTGCAAATTCCCCCTAAGCTTGCTGCTGCTCGTCTGCGAGTAGAATTATCAGAAGTAGACCTCAACAAATTCACCAAACCATCAATCGCTTTCTCATTGCCTACGCCAATTTTCTTTAAACTTTCTGCTGTTTGCCAGCGAGTAGAATCATCAGAAGTAGACCCCAACAAATGCACCAAACCATCAATCGCTTTCTCATTGCCCATGCCAATTTTCTCTAAACTTGCTGCTGCTTTGCTGCGAGTATAACTATCAGAAGTAAACCCCAACAAATGCACCAAAGCATCAATCGCTTTCTGATTGCCAGGGTCAATTTTCCCTAGACTTTCTGCTACTTGCCGACGCTTATAATCATCAGAAGTAG
>JBARXI010000745.1:0-5372 GCA_049647275.1 Microcoleaceae cyanobacterium | reverse complement strand
GACTCTACCAAGTCAAACGGTAAGCTCTACCGGGATGGCCTGCGGAGTGGACAAACCCTTTAGTTGCCAAACTAAAGCCACGTTGAAACAGGAAGTTAACGCCAAAACTACCTATGTCCAGTTAAGTCTAGATTTGGGTAGTTTTGGGTCAGTTTAATAGAGCGGTTTCTCAACTTCTGATTCTGATAGTTGCTCAGTTTGCATCCAATTAATAGCAGATCTTGTTCAAGATTCGGAAACTCTTCCTAGTTCCTCAAATGCCCGATAGTATTTAATTTTTACTTCTATACCGATTTGGGAACCGTGGTATTAGGCCATTCGTAATGTTGAATCATTTTACTTAAAGTTAATATGCTTTGTTTGAATATGTTAATGATTTTTGCTATTCCTAGACATTTTGTATAGTTTTGTTTAGGATAGTCTATAAAATTAGCAGTTAGCAAGTAACATTCTTAGGGACTATTAAACTAAGTGTTTCGTCTGACCCAAAGGTTTCCTGACCGATGGAAGAGTTGTCGTCCACTAACAAAAGTCAATTTCGTTAGAGATGATTTAGAGATGATCTAGTTACAAAAATCCAAATAAAATAGTATAGAATTTTGACAATAAGTGACCATAAAGTTTAAAACTTGATTAAAATTAAGAATACTATTTTATAGAATTTTAATTTGTGGAAGTAACAGTCACATAGCATCATTACCCGTGAAGGATTTCAGCTCCAAAATGTGCAACCCAGAATTGAAATTCTCTGAATATTTCAGGAATTAAGTTGAGATTCTGAGGTCAAAAGCTTTTATCAACAGGAATGGTAAGGATAAAATCGAACTACAACCACTGGTCAAATAGTTTGAATAACTTGAAGCAGATAACTATCACAAATTATTATTTTAATTTTATTCAGAAGTTAAGAATATACTCAAGAGTAATTATTGGTGTATTTTGTAATCTTCATAGATGTTAAGTATAGGTAAACTGTATGGTTGCAATTAGAAATAGAGTTTCGGCTCCAACAAGCAAGTCGCCAAAATCCAATCTTTCCAACATTTCAACTAAATCTCCTCAGCGAGAGAAACTCAGAGAAAAAAAGTTATCTAATGGTAATAAGACCTCAGAACAAATGAGGAAATCCAAAACAGCTTCCGAACAGAATCTGGCTCAAGTGATATCCCTACCAGAGTCAAAACCTTTATGGTTACGATCTTTAATGGGTATACAACTGACCTCATCTATTGTCACAATCTTATTGGCCAGCAGCAGTTTAACAATATATGGCTGGATAATATATGGCCAATCAAAATGGACAGAAGAATATCAAACATTACAACAACTACGGCGAAAAGAACAGCAAATCAGTGTTGCCAACGAACTACTGAAAAATCAAATAGCTGAACAGGCATCAACTGCTGATACTGGTCTAATTTCCAAAGATTCTGTAAAGCGGATTTTTTTACAGCCAGCACCTCCACGTCCTGCACCTACTGCTCCTAGACCCTATCTGGAACCTGCCTCTGGTCAGAAATATTTGATTAGAACACCAATGGGATATTAATTGAAAATACCTCTGAACTTTTGTGCAAATTTTCTTGTTAGGGTTGCTAAATCTCTAAGTGATAGATGGAATATTTGTTTTGATTGTGGAACTTTTCTAGCTTGTGGTTGAAACTCGGCAATGTTAATTAAAGAAGTGGGATTTGGTGTAGCCTGACTAAAAAATGCGAACCTTCAAAAGGGAGGAAAAAATCTAATAGTGAATAGAATAAATAGAAAACTATACTTCCTACTCACTACTCCATTTATCCATAATAAGGACTTAAACAGAATTGATTAACTACTCTAATTTTCTGTAACCCATGCAGTAAAAACGTTTCAATTTTGGAACAGGGTAAGGCTATCTAATTTAGTATAAATTGTAAGTGAAAAATATCCGATTAAACCTATTTTTACTCAACTTGAGAAAAAGTTCGGTCAAAACCAGTATATTAGTTCTATTGAGTTCGAGATATTAGCTTGCTTTGAGCAAGAAAAAAAGCAGCCGTTGGGTACGCAATTAATATTTCTAGCTGGCTCAAATCACAGAAGGAATTATCTCAGGATTATTGAGAATAAAGATAGTTTGTTGATATTAATCAAGCTTAATTTCGGATTTTGATACCATCTTTGAACTTTTACTTTTATCTGTAGTTTTTGATCTAAATTTTAGATGAGCTTACCCTGAATTTTGGAAAAAAAAATGCGTAATTAATTTTGTCTACCTGGGGTTCTAGATGATATTTATGTTTAAACCTGCCTCTACAAAAAAATCATATTTTGGTCACAACCTCAAATATCACAGCTTTTTTTGTCTGACATTTATAGCATTACATTTTTTGGTTAGAACAATAGACTTTGGTTAAAAGGAAAGGGGAAATGAAAAAATGTCTTAACCTTAACCTTAGAGGAGAATGTTTGTAAAATAGATCTTAAGCAGGTACACAAAATTAATTACACATTTAGCAAAACTGAATTCCTTATACTGTAAGGATTACATATAATCAGAGTAGGTAATTAATTTTGTTTAGGTACTTAAAACCATCTATAAGCTCAAAATATGGAATTGAGAAGGGTAAAAATTAGTCCGAAAAACCTCTTGTCTTATAGTGAGGTTTACGATCAAACAATAATACTGGTAAAACAAACTTAATATTTTTTTAGAAACAGTCTCTTGATTTTGTAGATATATACTTTGAACTCCTAACAAAAACCGTAAATCTTTGACAAATAATTGACCATGAATCTAATACACTGACCAACATTTTACACAGGGTCATTTCATTCTAGATTTTAGCAATGAATTTACTTGCTTTCAGATCGGGAAAGATAAATTGTCTAGAGCTATAAATAACCTATTTTCGTAAATACATAACATGGCACAGTTTAGAATGAAATAGCCCTGCATTTTACAAGAAGAGCAAATGTATGTTCCAGAGTAAAATCTAAGTAATTTTATATGAATAAATAATCCGATTATCTAGGAAAAAATTAGCTCAAATACTAGAAAAAACTAACAAAACTGCTCAAATTTTATCTAGAAAGTAATCCTCCTGTATATTTCACCCCTATATAAAATAACAACAATGGCTGCTTCCGACTATCCTTCAACATCCAGATTTCGTCGCCATAGATCCTTACCACCCAAAGAAATAGAACTCTCCAGTTCTCAACTCAAAAATAAATTGCCTAAAAATCAAACAAATACTCTCGAAAGTAAATCTCAAACACAAACCCAAAAATCATCCTTACCATCCTCCGTTCAACAAATAGAAAAATGTCAAACATCCAGACTTTACCTAGTCTGGATACTTCTAATGCTAGGTTTAGCTGGCCTAGTAGTTAACCTATTCTATCTGCAAGTAGTGCGAGGCCAAGCATTACAAAAACGAGCCCAACAGCAACAAACCATAGAATCGCACCCTTTCGTGCCCAGACGGCCAATAGTTGATAAAAATGGTAATGTTTTAGCAATTGACAAAATAGCATATACCCTGTATGCTCACCCCAAAATTTTTAACCAATCAAAAGAAGAAGTCGCTTATCAACTATCAACTATTCTAGAAGCAGCAAACTTGGAGGAAGTCATCACCCCAAATGACTTACTTCAAACTTTCAGCGAAAGAGAAACAGGGATAAAGGTTGCCGAATTCATACCCGAAGAAGCAGCAGATAAAATTACCAACTTATATATTGATGGCTTAGAGTTAATTCAATATTCCCAACGTCTCTATCCTCAACAAGAACTAGCTGCTGAAATAGTGGGTTATGTAGATGGAGAAGGTAAAGGTCAAGCAGGAGTCGAATACAGTCAACAAAACCTTTTAGAACGCTCCATGCCAGAAATTCAATTTCGGCGATTAATCAAAGGTGTACTAGTACCTGATAAATTAGCAACAGGTTTCCTTCAGTTAGATGACCTTGCTCTCCATTTAACCATTGACTCTCGCTTGCAACGAGTAGCACGGGATGCTCTGAAAAAACAATTGGAAAAATATGAAGCCAAGCGAGGCACTGTCATAGTTATGGATGTTGCTGATGGTTCTCTACTATCTCTGGTATCAGAACCTTCTTACGATCCTAATCAATACTATAACTATGATGTGAAACTTTTTAAAAATTGGGCAGTGACAGATGTTTATGAACCCGGTTCGACCTTTAAACCAATTAATGTGGCTTTGGCTTTGGAAGTTGGAGCAATTGAAGAAGATAGTATATTTTACGATCCAGGCAGAATAGTTATTGGCAGTTGGCCAATATCTAATTATGGTGGTGGTGGTGGCACGCGTACTGTGGCCGATATTATTAAATACTCTAGTAATGTGGGTATGGTTAAGATTATCCAAGAAATGCCACGAGCAGTTTTTTACGATGGTCTTAAACGTTTGGGATTAGGAGATACTAGTGGTGTGGACCTTCCTTTTGAAACTCCCAGTGTGTCAAAAAGTAGAAATCAGTTTTTGATGGTGCCCATCGAAGCGGCTACTACTGCTTTTGGTCAGGGATTTTCTCTGACTCCATTACAATTAGCACGACTCCATGCAGCTTTAGCAAATGGTGGAAAATTAGTTACGCCCCATGTATTGCGTGGGTTATTTAATAGTCAGGGGCAATCATATTGGGAGTCATCTTTACCAGCTCCCAAACAGGTTTTTTCCCCTGACACTACGAGGAAAGTTTTGGCAATGATGGAGATGGTGGTTGAGGGTGGTACTGGTATGAGTGCCCGAATTCCTGGATATCGGATTGCTGGGAAAACGGGTACTGCTCAGAAGGCTTCTGAGACTGGTGGTTATTCTGAGAATACTAGAATTACTAGTTTTGTAGGTATTTTGCCATTGGAGTCTCCCCGTTATGTGGTTTTGGCAGTGATTGATGAGCCAGTTAGGGGTAGTGGAGGAACGGTTGCTGCCCCTGTGGTCAAATCAGTGATGAAATCTTTGATTGATATTGAGGGTATTCCTCCTTCTGATGTGAGACCTAATACAAGTCAGAATTAAAATTAAATTCTTTTTGTAAGTAGACAAACAACTCGTGTATCAGGAAATATACTGTTAGGTCAATGCTATTTAGTTAATAGTGGGCTGTCAAAGCAATTTTGTCGCATCGAAATAGCCGAAAATATTTGATTTATATAAATTAAGTACCCGTCATTTTGATCTTGACAGACCAGCAGGCAAACAGATGAATGGTCAACCAGAGCAAATTTATCTAGACTTTTTGTGAGCCTTCGGTTCATATAGACTATATATGTTTTATTTTTCAAAAACCGAAAAAATGACTATTCTGCCATACGCAATAGTAGGGTATCAAACCCTGATGGAAACTCAACTTAAGGTCATTTA
>JBARXI010000744.1:0-15084 GCA_049647275.1 Microcoleaceae cyanobacterium | reverse complement strand
TCACCCTATCACCCCATCACCCCATCACCCCATCACCCCATCACCCCATCACCCCATCACCCCATCACCCCATCACCCTAAAATCGTCAATATATGTATTTCATAACTTAGAAAACTGCTGTATCTGTTGCTGCTTCAAGCAATGGAGGAAGTTACGCGAATGGGTAACTTTTATTCCTTGGGACTGGGTTTTCTGTTTGTTATTTTGTGCTGGTAATGGTTGCATATTTAACTAATTTTCGAGCTACTTGTCATAGATAAAATGTTAAAAAACATTATTTTTTTTTGCAGGCAAAGCTATGAAAAATCTATTAACTTCAGGTTTTTTAGAACTGAAAAATTCATAATACTTTAGCTAAAAATTTGTAAGTTTTGGCGTTCTTTAACCCTAGATAGTAATGTTTTTTATCGGACTGCTCTATCACGGGATTTAAGATATCTGAATCCTTAAAAAATATCTCACAATATTGTGAGATATTTTTTATAAACCTTTTATTATATCATCTTCAGTGGAATACTTACCTGTTGGTAGAAGAAAGGCACAGAGCATACAGCGCTTTTCAGATTGATGAACCACATCGTCACAATTAAAACCCTGTAGGGACGTTCCATGGAACGTCCCTACAGTGGCCTAACGAAATGAAAACCGCTGTAAGGCAGATGGCAAATCGGTTTCTTCCAATTGTGATTTAATTTTATACACTAACGATGCTACCGGACTTGATATTAGTCCTCTTCACTATTTCCAACTCTCCCAGAAAATTTGAGGCTACTGGTGGATTTAGCTAAACTCAATCAAAAGAGATATGAGTAATTAATCATGCTGACCAGAATCAAAGACCTAGCAACTCTCCTTGCCCCCCGCTTAATTGAAATCCGTCGCCATATTCACTCCCACCCAGAATTAAGTGGCCAAGAATACCAAACTGCTGCCTATGTTGCAGGTGTATTGTCTTCCTGTGGTCTTCATGTACGGGAGGGTATTGGTAAAACTGGTGTTGTGGGAGAACTAAAAGGCACTCATTCTGATTCTCAATGGCTTGCTATTCGTACTGATATGGATGCTTTGCCCATTACAGAATGTACTAGCCTAGACTTTGCCTCCCGCAACACTGGCATTATGCACGCTTGTGGTCACGATGTCCATACAACTGTCGGCTTAGGTGCAGCAATGGTGTTATCTGAGTTAGGAGAACTTTTACCAGGAAATGTTCGGTTTCTGTTTCAACCTGCCGAGGAAATAGCCCAAGGTGCTAGTTGGATGATTAAAGATGGAGTGCTCGAAGATGTAGAGGCGATTTTAGGAGTCCATGTCTTCCCCAGTATTCCCGCGGGCTCGGTGGGTATTCGCCATGGGGCCCTGACTGCTGCAGCAGATGACCTAGAATTGACGATTATTGGGGAATCTGGTCATGGTGCCCGGCCCCACGAAGCTATAGATGCTATTTGGATTGCTTCTCAGGTAATTACTAATTTACAACAGGCCATTAGTAGGACTCATAATCCTTTAAGACCTCTAGTGTTAACAATTGGTAAGATTAGTGGCGGAAGAGCACCAAATGTGATAGCAGACCAAGTAAAAATGTGGGGCACTGTGCGATCGCTTCATCCAGAGACCCACAAAACTTTACCGGCTTGGATTGAAAATATTGTGGCCAATATCTGTAATACCTATGGTGCTAAGTATGAAATGAATTATCGGCGAGGAGTGCCTTCGGTACAAAATGACCCAGGGTTGACCCAGTTAATTGAGTCGGTGGCCCTAGAAGCTTGGGGGAGCGATCGCGTTCATATTCTACTTGAGCCTTCCCTAGGAGCGGAAGACTTTTCGATGTATCTTGAAGAGCTTCCAGGCATGATGTTTCGTCTAGGAGTGGGGCATCAAGATCGACCTAATTATCCTCTCCATCATCCCCAGTTTGAGATAGATGAATCGGCTATTGTTACCTGTGTAGTGACTTTGGCTTATGCTGCCTACAAATATTGGCATAATCGTCATATTGGCCATTAAATTTTAGTAGGTAGTAGGTGCTAGGTAGTAGGTTTAAGAAAATACTCTCAGAAATGAAGTTTTAAGGGGACTTTAGCAATCCAACATCCAAAATCCAAAATTCTCAAATAATCCTCCAACGATCTAAAACCTTTAATTGAGCTGCTCTGTTATAGCACTACGCAAATAGGGCGCGGACATTTATAAATGCTCTTTGCGGAGCATTTGCTCACCGAAAAACTCAGTTAGGGATTACTTCTGTAGGGGTAATTCATGAATTACCCCTACTGTACGGGTAATTCATGGAAAGCGGAGCATTCGGTCCGAAATTACCCCGACAGACTTCTGACTTGCGCGTAGGGCTATATATTCCTACTCTCCTCACCTCTGCCCGCGTCTCCTAACTTCCCTTTGTCCTATGTAAACTGATAACTATAGAAACCCCAGGCTGTACTAATGGTAACAAAGGGATTAATATTGTGGTGAATTGAATCAATACTATGACTTTAAGCATGGAATTATATCAATTCCGATTAATTATTATAATCAGTGTAGATTTGGTTTTGCTAATCTCAATCTAATCTGCATATAGAAATTTGTATTATGGGTATTCTAGTAAATAAGATATTAATTGCCTGTGCTAACTCCCAACTTTATAATTAGTTTTGTGGAGACAAAAATTAACTTAAGAAAATAATCATTAGTGAATAATTTTAATTTTTAGGAGAAATATTGTGTCATCAGAACAAGAAGAACGGATTAAACAATTATTTATATTAGAGGCAGAAGAACATTTAGTCACCCTAGAAAATGGGTTGGTAGATTTAAAATCTACAATGTCAGATGCTGAAGCTGTTAATGATATGTTTAGAGCGGCTCATTCTGTTAAAGGTGGAGCTGCTATGTTAGGAATGCATAGTATTCAAAAAGTAGCTCACCGTTTAGAAGACTGTTTTAAAATAATTAAAGAAAATCCCATTGAAATTGACCAAACAATAGAGTCTCAATTTTTAAAAGGATATGATACTCTCAAAGAATTAGTAGAACATCTTCAAAGTCCTTATGGTTTGAGAGAAGAAGATGGAGAGGAAATAGTAGGAAATGCTTTGCCTGTATTTGCCGAGTTGGAGGCTAATCTTAATACTTTACTGAATGGTGGTACTGTTACTAAATCTAGTGCTGCTGTAAATGGAAAGACGGAAGTTAATTTTGCTCAACAAGTTAAAGGTAAGTTAAAAGAAATGTTGGAGCTGTTTAAACAGGAAGATTCTCCAGATTCTCGAAAACAACTTATAGAGGCTTGTAATGGTTTGCTTAAGCTGAATGAAAATAGAGAAATTTGGAAAAATTTAATCACTGCTGCTGACATTGCGATCGCTAATTCTAAGTTATCTTACCCTGTTCTAGCACCTGTAATTATTAAAGATATTTATCAAGCAGGAGAGTTAATTCAGGCTGGAAAAGCGGAAGAAATAGTAGTTAGTAAAGACTTGAAAGAACTGGCAAATCCTCCAAAAGCAGCTACTTCCGAACAGAAACAATTAAGTTTGCCAAAAGACCCGAAAGAAGTGGTAAGAATGATTATTAAAAGTTTCGACCATCAGCAACAAGAGGCGATCGCTAGAATATTGGTTAAGCACGTTAAGTCGTCAAGAAATAATTGAATAAGTAGTTAGTTTTAGTTTGATTATCATCTGATTTAGGGGCATCTTGAAATTTATTTATAATTTTTGGCTGATGTGGGATTTCAGACAGTAAAATATTTGATTTTCAAACATTTAATTTTTAAATATTTGACTTGCTGGCATAATTTTAGTCTGTAGTTTGAAGAGCAGACTAATAGTTTAATTTTGACTTTTAAATTTTATGGGATATTTTTGGCAATCATCTGTAAACCACAATTGTTGGTAACAGGGTTGGTTTTTTAATGCCTGGTCTATTTGCTTAATTATTCCTCGATATTCTAATTCTTTGGCTTGAATTTCATTATCAACGTTTTTACCTTGGGGAATATTTTGGGGAATATTTTCTAATTATTGAATTGCTATATCTAATTCTTTTCTAGCTGTTTCCAATTGTTGTTTTTCTGTAGCATCTTCGGCTGTGCTAATTGCTGTTTCTGCTTTTTGAGTTGCTGCGTCTAACATTTCCCGACCTGTAATATTTTGGCTTGGAGTTTTTTGGGGTTGAATTTTGTCTGTGTTGTTGTAAAAAAGGATGATTGTTGCACTAATAATTCCGGCAATAATAGTAACAATTCCTATTTTTAAGCACCCACTATTTCCTAAGTTTATTGAGATGGTATTGCCAGCGGTGGAATTTAGGTTTAAAGATGGTTGTGTGTGAGGTATTTTTGGTTTAGTAGGAAGTACAGAATTAGAAACTTTGGGGTTTTGGATAGTATTTAATTCTTGTAACATTTGTTCCGCTGTGGAATAGCGATCGCTCAAATTTTCAGCAATTGATTTGTCTAAAAAATTTGCAAATTCTTGATTAATATTTGGTGCATCGGAATGCCAGGAAAATTTACCATTTACTTGGGGAAAATATTGAGGCAATTTGTTAGTGAGGAGATAAATTGCTGTTGATCCTAAACTATATAAATCGCTGGCATAAATAGGTTGACCTTTTTTTTGTTCGGGAGCGATAAAACCTGGTGTTCCGATACCCAAGGCGGTGAAAGCTATATTTGGATTGACTGTAGTGACAATTTCTTTGATAATACCTACTGGACCGACACAGCTAATTTTGTGCCAAACTTGTAGGGTGTGTTAGACGGCTAAAATATAAACTGTCAAAGGTATTTAACAATCCGTCGCAGGGCACCATTTCAGATGTGTCAGGATGGTGCGTTACGTAAAACTAACGCACCCTACTGGACTAAACTACTGGACTAAACCGGATTTAGTATTAGACCTCCCGAAACAATCTTTGCCGATATTGAAATTACGTCGGGGTCATGGTCATCAAACCTGCTGAAACTAACTTTAACTCCCCTCGCAATGACAATGGATATCCCCACTACTTAATTTTAACCACCTCCCCCGAATCTAAATTTAATTTTAATCCAGAAGGCGATAAATAAACTAAAGTTTCTGATGGAATAGCCCAACTTAAACCAGATAAAAAATCCAAAGCTTGCCCTGGAGAAATAGCCAAAGATTCCGTCACTCGCGAACCATCTTTATATAGATAAATATCACGATTAATAAAAATTATCGGTTCTCCCATGCCAATAATTCCTATCAACTGACCACGATTATTTAATAACGGTCCGCCACTCATGCCATTATAAATAGTTAAATTATATCCGATTTGATATCCTGACTGCATTGGCTTTATTAATTTCTGAGAAACATTACCCAATTTAGTACAGGTTAAACCGCCATTATGAAAATTAGTAATATTAACATCAATAGGAAAACCAGCAGCTATTACTCGTTCTCCCTTTTTCCATTTTGCCAAACTAGCAACTGGATAATTTTTAGCACTATCAAACTGCAAAATAGCTAAATCATTACCAGTCCCCTGACCGTGGTTAAAATTTACTAATAAACTGGCTTGATCTTTTTGACTATCCCAAGTTTCAACAATAATTTTTTCTGTCTTATCTTTCAGCACATGACCGTTAGTTACCAGAGTATAAATATTGCCTTGTTTCTGCACTAAAATTCCAGAACCCCAAGCCTCACCAGAAAAAATTTTCATAGTGAATTTTGCAGCAGTTTGGCAAAGTTGTTTTTGAGCAATTTTTCTTGGTAAAAAAGGATGATGATCCGGAGCGATCGCTGGATATAAACCAGACAATAATAAAGTTGCTAGAAATATACTCAAAATGCTAATTGTTTTCCATGAAAAACTAACTTTCATTAAATAGCATTCTCCTTAAGCAAGAAAACTTAATATTTCATAGGAAGGGGACGATAAATCTAGTTAATCTAGTAGGATAAAGGCTCAAATAATAGTTAGCAAGATTGCAACGAGGGCATAATTATTTAGCTAATAATTGAACTGTCATCCACCCCCTCGCCATGACAATTATAGACTTGTTAAATAGTTGATAACATTGCCACGGGGGCATAGTTATTTCACCAATAATTGAACTGTCATCCACCCCCTCGCCATGACAATTAGAAAATAGTAAATCATATTGGAGTTTGGGGAATTTGCTAAGTTATTTTTGAGCAGTTTTTCTTGGTAAAAAAGGATGATGAACGGTCGCGATGGCTATAAATTGAGTTTGGCAAAAAATATAATTTACCGACAGACGTGATTTATATCTGATGTTTCTGGTGGGCAAATCCTATTTAATTTACACGGTGTTTTGATTACTAAAAATTTGCCCACCCTACTTTGAAGGGATATCTAGTTTTAACCACCTCTTTAGTATAAATTCTCTACCAAAACTTAAAAAGCGATCGCTCTTTACGAAAAAGAGCGATCGCTTGTAGAGTAAATTAAATTTGGTAGTTATTTAGGAGCGTTAATCTGAACTAGATAGTAACAAAATCACTACTACCAATAACTGTAGCATTAATACCTAGCAAAGTTGCTAAATCTTCGGATGTCGCAGTCTCCTGTATAACAGTATTACCACCACTTGAAACTAGACTCAAGTCACTGAAAGTCAGACCATCCAACAAGAAATTATCTGTTCCGTCTACATAATCTAAAATCAAGTCACTGCCATCACCGGAACGTAATAGGAAACTGTCAGCGCCACCGCCACCATTCAGTAGGTCGTCACCTAAACCACCGTCAAGGATGTCGTTATTGCCACCACCTTGTAAGTCATCAACACCATCACCACCTAGGAGGCTGTCTTGACCGCCACCACCTTCGAGCAAATCATTTCCACCTTCACCCATGAGAGTATCACTACCCTGATTACCCCGCAAAATATCATCACCACTACCACCGAGCAATTCATCATTGCCTTCCAGGCCGACTAACTCATCTGCTCCATCCAAACCTTGGATCAGGTTATCATCACTATCACCGTTAATAAAATCATCATTTCCAGTACCAAAAATGCCATCTGGAATCATAAAATTACTACTATCAAGAGACGCAGCATTGATACCGACTAAAGTTGCTAAATCTTCTGATGTTGCAGTCTCCCGTATAACAGTATCAGTACCATCTTGAATTACAGTTAAGTCACTGAAATCTAAACCATCCAACAATAAGTTATCTGTGCCTGGTTGAAAATCCTCGATCGAGTCATTGCCATCACCAGAACGTAATACGAAACTATCAGCGCCAGCTCCACCAGTTAATTGATCGCCACCTAAACCACCGTCGAGAATGTCGTTATTGCCGCCACCGTTTAAGGTATCAACACCATCACCACCTAAGAGACTGTCTTGACCGCCACCACCGACGAGCAAATCATTGTCAGCTTCACCAAAGAGGGTATCATCACCTTGATTACCTCGCAAGGTATCATCACCAGTACCGCCGAGCAATTCATCATTGCCTTGACGACCGAGAATTTCATCTGCTCCTCCCAAGCCATCGATACGGTTATCCTGACCATCACCTTCAATAAAATCACCATTTCCAGTACCAAAAATTGTATTTGGGGTAGGGGTGGGTCCAGGAGTAGGCGAAGGGGTAGGAGTAGGAATGGAGTTGCCAGACTCGAAAGCACCAATATCAGCCAGACCATCAACAACTCGTTGGAAGACACTTCCACGTTGGTCGGTAGTCAAACCTAGGGGGTTGCTGCCAGCATCAATAGCAACACTACCAACTTGTAAAGCATGGGTTTGAGTGGGGCCACCGTTATCAGCAAGGGGAGCTAGACCGGGGTCAGTAACTCCAGTTTGGTCGCCTGTAGCGTGGAAGTTGGCAGTAGCAGTTCCCGTACCAATTAAGTTGTTGCCTCCACTTTGTATAGAGTTACTGTGGGCAGTTAATTCGTCAACGTCACTGTTAACGTTACCAGAAATAATAGTAGAAGTAACAGTTGTAGTTATATGACTACCGAAACTTGCCAAGCCACTACCTTGACCATCGGGTGCTTCGTTATTAGTAATAGTGGTGTTGGAAATTGTGGCGTTAGAATAGTGTAATAGCCCTGGGTCGAAGTCTTTAACGTAAACACCACCACCGTCACCACCGGAAGTATTACCACTAATGGTGCTGTTAGTGATGTCTGTGGTACCAAAGACAGCAACACCACCACCGTCACCAATACCGGCAATGGCTATGTTGTTATTGATGGTTGAGTTAGTAATTTCTGTCTGACCAAATGCGAAGACACCACCACCGTCGTAGTTTGCTGCGTTATTGCTGATAGTGCTGTTGAGAATGTTGGCGCTGCCTATATCGTTGACGTAAATACCACCAGCATTATCTGATGCTGTGTTGCCTGTGACTGTACTGTTGCTAAGGGTGAGTGCCTCATTGGTGAATATACCACCACCATCACCTAGATTACCATTAGCACTACCGAAAGCAAGTCCGCCTGTGATAGTTAAGCCATCAATGGTAACTGGAACTTGGGTAGAAGTGCTGCCGTCATCTACATTAAATACACGGGATGCGCCGGCAGCATCAATACTGATGGGGCTGGTTTCGTCACCGTCAATGATTAGTTCTTTATCAACTAAAAGTTCACCATTACTGAGGGTGAGAACGCCTCCAGCAATACCTGCATCAAAGGTGATGGTATCTCCTGCTGTGGCAAAGGCAATAGCTTCTCGCAGGGAGTCACCTGCGCCTTGACCGAGACCGCCATCGTTTTCATCAAGGAGGGTGTTAACTGTAATTGTAGCCATAGTTTGTTAACCGTTGATTATTTGGTATTAGTTTTGTTCGCTATTTGTTTAAGCATTCGTAGTTGCTTCCCATCCGGAAAAATTAATATCAAATTTGCTGAATTATTTTTCTATGGAGTAGAGATATCAGAAGGAAAATTATTAAATGTTGCATAGACATAAATGCAGAAAAAATTGAGTAATTTCCCGGATATAATATCCTCAATAAAAACTCATTTTCCTCATATAACTTGTAGAAAAATAGGCCGTAAATTTGAGGCAGTTAGTAATAATTATTTTATCTCATTACTAATTACTAAATTTCCAGCAATTTAACGTTGGATTTTTTAGTTGAGTAGACCACAGTAGTGCCATGACACAGCTAAAATAGTTCATTATTGTAGGGTGTGTTAGACGGCAAAAATATAAACTGTGAAAGGTATTTAATAATCCGTCGTAACGCACCATTGAATATGTGTCACTTCAGTAGGACTAATTTCCTTTCCTAGGTCATGCTGTGCAAAAGTCCTGCTCCGCTTTCTATGTTTGCCCAGCATTTCGCAGGAAATTGACCAGACTCTGATTGTGGTTTTGACTGTGTGCCTCATATACGTGAAAACTACTATAACGTTGCACCCACAGATAAAAAAGATATTAAAGTAGAGTTTTAATATTTCATGTTTCAACTAGAAAAACCGGAAAAAAAAATTTCAATAACAAAGAAAGAGTTGGTTAGGACATAGACTGATGATGAATCGAATACGGGGAAAAATATTTCCCACTGTTCCCTGTTCCCTGTTATAGGAGTAATTTCTAGTTTCACCCTGATTTAAAGATTCTGATTTCTCTCAATCCATTCTCTGATAGACGGGTAGGAATGTAGTCCAAATAAGAGTGCAAATAACCTGATTTTCCTAATGCACTTAATCCCGATCCTTGATGCTTTTCCATCCTACTCACTCTCTCATCAAAGTGTCAAGGGTAAAGGATTATTTTTTTTAAATTTTTAAAATAAAAGCCATAAAAAATAGGTTGTTGAGTTCTCAACAACCTATCCAGTAATGGGTGAAAGTTATTAGTGACTGATACCTAATACAAAAATGCTATTAGCCGTCGATCGATCGGGATATTAGATAATAGTAAAGTCATCATTTATATCCAGAGTAATAATCTCACTAACATCTAATTCTGCCAGAATTTGCGAATCATCACCAACCGTATTATCACCAGTAGCATCATAAATTAGATAAGTCTGGCCTTCAACTTCATAAGCAAATAAACCAGGACTTCCGGCTATTAACACATTTTCCGAAATATCGGTAGTTTGTACATTAGTGGCAATGTTGTCAACGGCAGGAATAACTGTGCTAGAGAAAGCAATAGTATCCCCACCTACGGCACCTAAACCATCAAACCCAGTAATGCGATCGTACAAACCAGCGCTAATAGCAGTATCGATAGAGGTAGCATCCGCAGCATTAAACTTCGCCCCACCGCCATCATCGGCGCTGGTATAAACAAAGGTGTTATTGCCATCATCATCAGAGAGAGTATCCACTCCAAGACCACCGCTCAAGGTATCGTCGTCATCACCCCCATCTATGGAGTCGTTACCCTCACCACCGACTAAGCTATCATTATCATCATTTCCTACTAAAGTGTCGTTACCTCCTAAACCTTCGAGAGTGTCACTACCAGCTAGACCATCAAAATTATCATCAAGTTCACCACCCACTAAAGAGTCAGCATCGCCACTAACATCCAGAATATTTACCGTAGCAGTGGCAGTGGCTTCGTCGAGGCCATCAGTAATGGTGTATTCAAAGGCATCTGTACCTGTGCCAAATACTGCTGTGTATTGAACCTGAGTACCCAGGTTATTTAAAATTCCCAAAGGCTCATCATTGTTGAGAGTAGTAATTGACAGGAGTTCTGGGCCATCAATATCGCTGTCATTTCCCAACACATCAATTGTTAGCACGTTCCCCAAATTGGTAAATACTGGTCCGTCATCAATGGCAATGGGCAGGTCATTTACCGGGGTAACATCAATATCAATAACTTGAGTAGAGGAACTATTTTCGTCATTGCTATCATCAACTGTATAGCTGAAAGTGCCAGCAGCTCCGTTAGCATTAGCAACGGGAACAAATGTTAATGATGTTAGTTGGTCGCTGGTTAACTGTTGGCCAATAGTTACGGCAATATTAGGAGTATTATCTGACAATACTACTTGCCCAATTTCTGCGTTAGGAATGCTGTCAACGGTAATAGTTAACGCATCGCCATCTGGGTCGGTGGGTTCAGGAATTTGCAACTGAGCGGTAGTATCCTCATCTAAGGTTACAGTTTTGTCATCTTCTACTACAGGGGGTCGGTTAGCTTCGACAATATCAATATTTAATAACCCACTGGTAGTGCCACCATCTTGGTCAGTAACTAGGAAGTTGAAACTGTCGATGCCAATAGTTGCAGTAGTAGTTGCATAACTAATTTCTCCATTATTGAGATTTTCCTGAGTGAATGTGTTTCCTACTGCTAAAGTTTCTCCTCCTTGTTGTAGTTCTCCTAAAGTCGGCACTTCAGTCAAGGTATATTCTAACGGAGCAGGAACAGTAGTTTCTACATCAGGGTCAATAAATTGGAGATTTTCTGTAGTGATAATTTTAGTATCTCCGAGACTCACACCTAAGCTAGTAATAGTGCCGACAGGTGGGTCGTTGACTCGAATATTAAAGGTATCTGTTACTTGACCGCCATCAGCATCGATAACTTGGAAACTAAAGGAGTCATCATTTGTATTCTTGCCTGTATGTTCGTAGATAACTAAGCCACTATCGATCTCTTCCTGAGTGAATGTATTAGTGGGGTTATCGTCGAGTTGCAATATTCCTGCTGTTGCTTCAGTTGTGACTGTGTAAGTAAAGGGGTTTGTACCGTTATCGCCATCTATTGTCTGCAATAAATTCTTGCCTATGCTTCCTGTTTCCCCAAGGTTGATAACAAGTTCGCTATTTTTGTTAACTTCGGGAATGTCGTTGACTAAGATATTCGCAGAAGCAACACTTTCACTAAAAGCGTTTGTGCCGCCGATGGTTGAGATATTTGTCAGTTGAGTAGTATTGCTGCTGCCATCGGTGGTATCCCATCCCCGGAATGTAATCTCGGCATTGCCAAAGAAATCTGTATTGGGGACAAAACGGAGGCGATCGCCTGTTGTAGCAGTTAGTAATGTGGTACTACTATTACTCAAGTTTACCCAGTTAGTACCTTCATCAACTGAATATTCCCAGAGACCGTTACTATTATCAATTTGAGTAATAGCAATTCCGGTAGTTGCTCCACCATCAGCATCAGTAACTGCATTACCAATAATATTAGTGATGGGAGTGCCAGGGTTATTAATCTCATTTTCATTGATGGTAGTTAGTGCTAAGTCTCCTGGGTCTGTTAGGACTGGCGCATCATTTAATGCTTCTACTTGTACAGATATATTTCCTGTTTGAGTAGCAGTATCATCATTTCCTGTTTCGGTTGCTGTTGCTGCGGTTGTTAAGTCAATGTTGAAAACTGTTCCAGTTTCTCGGTCTTTTGGAGGCGAGATGGTTAAGTTTGCTAAATCTTCTGGCGCAAGACTCCAAGTGCCATCACCCTCATCTGTACCTGCTGATAAAGTTGCCCCTTCTGGCACTCCGGCAACTGTAACAGATAGAGTTTCCGAACCGCTAGTATCTACCAAACTAGCAGCGATACCGAGTGGTATGTTGTCGCCATCTGTTCCCGATACGGTTGGTGTAGATATTTCCAAGTTAGGAATATCGGCAACGGGAGTAACGTTAATCTTGACAGTTGCTGTATCTGTCAACCCCTCCTCATCGGCAACAGTATAAGTGAAACTTTCCTCTCCACTGAAATTTTCATTTGGGGTGTAGATGAAACTTTCTGCTGTTTCTTCTAGCGCACCATTTTTAATATTATCGGCAGCAAATTCAACGAGGGTAATTTCATCATTTTCTGCATCTGTATCATTTGCCAACAACTCAGACTTATCAATAGTTATTGCATTATCCTCGTTGGTTTCAAATACATCATCATTAGCTACAGGAGGACTATTGAGAGGATTAACTTCTACAGCGATCGTATTCGACTCAGAAGCTGTATCCTCGTTTTCTGTTTCTGTTGCCGTTGCTGTAACTGTTAACTCAAAGGTTAATACTTCTGTTTGTTCCTCAGAGGAAGGTATGAGAGTTAAATTTTCTACTTGCTCTGGTGTCAGACTCCAAGTTCCATCACCATTATCTGTACCTGCTGATAAAGTTGCCCCTTCTGGCACTCCGGCAACTGTAATAGATAGAGTTTCCGAACCGCTAGTATCTACCAAGTTAGCATTGATATCGAGAGATATTTCCTCATCTTGACGACCTGAGACCGTGGGTGTCAATATTTCCAAAGTAGGCGCATCTGCAACTGGAGTAACGTTTATGTTAACCGTAGCTGTATCTGTTAACCCTTTGCTGTCGGCAACAGTATAAGTGAAACTTTCCTCCCCACTGAAATTTTCATCCGGGGTGTAGATGAAACTGTTTTTAGTTTCTTCGAGAGTGCCATTTTTAATCTTATTGTCAGCAAATGCGGTAATTGTAATTTCGTCATCATCTGGGTCTGTATCATTTGCCAACAACTCAGATTGATCGATGGTAATTTTCGTATCTTCGTTAGTTTCAAAAACATCATCATTTGCTTCTGGGGCAGTGTTACCAGGGTTAATATCAATATTTAATAACCCACTGGTAGTACCCCCATCTCGATCGCTAACAAAATAACTAAATGTATCTGTACCGGCTTCTTCTCCTGTGCTTTGATAGATTAGACTACCTTGGTTAATATCATCTTGAGTGAAAGTATCTGCTACTTCTAGAGTCGTATTGTCTAATTTTAGTATTCCACTTGTTGGCAGTTCGTTGATTTCATAAATTAGGGTTTCTGCAGTAGCATCAGTATCTGGGTCTTCTGCTAGCAGATTTTGCTTAGTTATTTCTCCCTGTGATTCTGCATTGATACTGAAGTTATTACTAGAAACGTTCGGTGGTACGTTTACCCTGATATCAAATGTACCCTCCGTTTCTCCTCCCACCTGATCGGATACACTGAAACTAAAGGAATCATTTTTGCTATTGTTTTTAGTGTGTTCGTAACTCAGTAAACCTTGATTTAGGTCTTCCTGAGTAAAACTGGTAAAGCTTTGTCCGTCAAGTAGCAAATTACCACGAGTTGGCAGTTCGGCGATCGTATAAATTAAAGAAGTCTCGCTGTCGTCGGTTGTTTCTAGCAGAGTATTATCTATTACTCCTAACTGCTGTTTATTGACTGCTAGTTCATTATTCGTTGCTAATACAGGTAAATCATTGACATTGATATTAATTAATGCTGTGCCAGTTTGAGCATCTCCTGCACCTGTATTTCCTTGGTCATTAACAGAGATACTAATAGAATCACTGCCTGAGTTGTTACCAGTATATGTGAGGCTGTTTAGAGATTGGTTAATATCTTCTAAAGTCCCTGTAAATACCATCTTACTGTCTGCGTTGCCATCACCGCTAGCAAAGGTAAGACCTGCCGTAGAGTCAAGAGTGAGGTTGCTGTCAATAGCTTTGGAGTCTGTAGTTTCTAGGCGAACTCTTAATTCTCCATTACCCGCATCAGGATCGGTAATTTGAATACCAACTATATCCAGTTGTTCGCTTTCATTCACCAACTGTAGACCGTCAGGAATTGTAATTTCTGGCGGGTCGTTAGCGTTGAGCAAACTCAGAGTAAAGGATTTAGTTAAGGTTTCTCCAGCAGAGTCAAAAGTTCGGACTTGGATATCGTAGCTTTCTTGTTCCTCGAAATCTAGATTTGCTCCCTCTGCTACAACTAGCTGGTCTTCGTTGAGTTCAAAGCGTCCGTCAGCATCATCAACTAATCTATATTCATGAGTATCATCCTCATCTGGATCTTCTGTGGTAAATGTGCCAATAACTGTGCCCGCTTCACTATTTTCTTCCACGCTGTCATTATCTAACAGAATGTCAGTGGGAGCTTCATTTAGAGAAGGTGGTGTCACTTCACCAGGATCTGGGGTGACTGGTGGGTCGGTGACTGGTGGGTCGGTGACTGGTGGGTCGGTGACTGGTGGGTCAGTTACTGGTGGGTCAGTTACTGGTGGGTCGGTGACTGGTGGGTCAGTTACTGGTGGGTCGGTGACTGGTGGGTCAGTTACTGGTGGGTCGGTGACTGGTGGGTCAGTTACTGGTGGGTCGGTGACTGGTGGGTCGGTGACTGGTGGGT
>JBARXI010000743.1:0-9870 GCA_049647275.1 Microcoleaceae cyanobacterium | reverse complement strand
TAATTGGTTCAAGCATTGAGCTGCTTCAGTAGCGATTGAGTCAGCCCATGCCCATTGAATTTTAAACTGCTTCATGCCTACGCTTTTCTACTTCGGATTCTGACAACTTCTCAGTTTGCATCCAGTTGAAAGCAGACCGTTTCCAGGATTCATACAATCCTCCGAGTTCCTCAAATACAGGATGGTATTCAATTTTTATTTCTATCCCTGTCAAGGAACCGTGAGATTTGGCCATTACTAACATTGAATCACTTTACTCAAGGTTAGCATGGTTTGTCTAGGAATGTTAATAATATTTGCTATAGCTTTTACCTTTTCTTTTGCATAGTGTCTAGAGCCATAAATTCGACATGAAAAACAGTGGATAATAGCTAACATATCTTCTACTAACTCCTGTTGTGGTGCTAGATTACACCTCGTACTCTCGTAGGGTGCGTCAGGCGGCGCGAATTTCTGCTACCGTCCATTGCTCCTCCGTCGTAACGCATCATCTTCTGTCCAATGAGAGCTTTTGGGGTGCGTTACGGCAATTGATGAACCTGGGCAAGGAAAACAAAATCCTGCACTGCTTAACCCACTCTACTGGACTGTTTCACTTAGAGCTAAATTTAATCGATTATATATATGCAAGTAATAGTCAAAAGTATTATAAAATAAACCAAGAGTTTAAACCCTTTTCTTCAAGAATATTGTTGTCATAAGGGTTATGACCACCGCTATAATAACTTATTAGCGAAGCAACTAGTTATGTACAAAGACCTAGCTAAAACTAGGAGCTTCCTTACTCTCTTAATCAAACTTAAAAAGACAATAATTATTATTTGTTAAAATCAGTAATTTCTCAACATCAGATATTGAAAAAGTTTACTTTTGAATTTTTCCTTTTGATTTTAACTTAACTACTGTTCATCCCTCATATTTATGAAGTAAAACTACAGCATAAGCAGCAATACCTTCTTCTCGACCTACTGGACCTAATTTTTCATTAGTAGTAGCTTTAATACTAACTCGATCTGATGGTAGTTCTAACACAGTAGAAATGCGATCGCGCATTGTTTCAATATGTGGTTTGAGTTTTGGACGTTCTGCTACTACTACTGAGTCAATATTAATAATCTCCCAACAACTAGCTTTGACTAAATGATTTACATGGTCCAATAAATTCATACTATCGGCCCCTGCCCATTTTGGATCGGTTGGTGGAAAAAAATGGCCAATATCCCCCAAACTTAGAGCCCCTAACATAGCATCCATAATTGCATGGGTAAGAACATCTGCATCGCTATGACCTAGTAGCCCCATTTCATGATCAATTTTGACTCCTCCAAGAATTAGGGGTCTTTCTGGTCCCAATTTATGGATATCGTAGCCATTACCGATACGAATATTCATCTTCTTAATTATTACTTAACAGCAAGTTCTTGTTTCAGTATTGTATAGTATTTTTTGTTATGTAAGTGTTATATTTTTTATCTAAATTTGCTTGAGATTCAGAGATTAAGTCGTGAAATTTTCATTAAATCAAAAAGTATTATTAACTGACAATTTTTCAATCGCAGAAGATGAGGGAGAGTTTTTCTTAGTTAATCTTCAAGAAGAAGGTCAAGATTTTCTTTTAGATAAGATAGCAGCTACAATGTTATGTTATTTAATAGGAGCAGAGTCTATTCAGGAAGCTTACGACGATCTTTTGGCAGAGTATAATAATGTTAAGCCAGAAGTGCTCAAAAATAATTTATTAGTATATATTGAAGATTTAGCTAATGATGGAATTGTTCAAATTACTGATTTACCAATACTTGAGGATGAGATTTCTTGATTTAAATTTCATCCTAAAATGAGCACAAAAAACTATTATTTTCAGAGGTTTGAGTCTCAGTGAATGAAGTGAAAATAGTCTGGTTAGCTATTTTATTCAAAGATAGTTTTTTTGCTTTTTTCTACCTGTTATTAGGATTTCTATTTGAGATGTTAAGTAGGTAGGTGTAATTAAATGTAAAATGTCTAAAGTGAGGAGGAACGACATTTGCTTCGCAAAGGTTCCTCGCAATGACAAAGCATATTATATTTATTTCTATCCATCTACTTAAAATAGAATAGATCGAAAAAGGCAAGAGAAAAAAGGAAACAGAGAGAAGAGTTTCAGATTGTTTATCTGTTTGATAATTTTTTTGTAGATAGTAGTAGAAAAAACTGCTCTCTTTAGTTGACTGTTGCTAATTTATTTAGAAATACTAAATTCACCCAGATATTACTTATATATAATCCTGATCGAGTAAGTCCGGACGACGAGATTTTGTTCGATCAATTTGTTGTTGATAACGCCATTTTGCTATTTCAGCATGATTTCCCGAAAGCAACACATCTGGTACTTTCCAATCCCTAAACTGAGCAGGTCTAGTGTAGTGAGGATAATCAAGTAATCCCGACTCAAAACTTTCATTTTGTAATGACTCAACCTTACCAACAGTTCCAGGAAGTAATCTAACCACACCATTAATTAAAGCTAAAGCTGGTATTTCTCCTCCTGTAAGAACAAAATCTCCTAGGGAAATTTCACGGGTTACCAAATTTTGTACTCGTTCATCAATACCTTCATAATGACCACAAATTAAAATAAGTTGGTCATATTCTATAGCTAATTGTCGAAATAACCTTTGGTGCATTCTTTCTCCCTGGGGAGTTAATAGAATTACCTCTCGTCGTGATAGAGTTGGTAATGATTCTACAGCAGCGAATATAGGTTCAGGTTTTAATACCATTCCCACTCCTCCCCCATAAGATTCATCATCAACTTTTCGATGTTTGTCTGTGGTATAATCACGAGGGTTAATTAGATGGACCTCAGCAATCTCTTTGTTTAGGGCCTTGCCGAGCAAACCTAAATTGAGAGGTGTGGTAAAAAAGTCTGGAAACAGGGTGATAACATCAAATCGCACGAAACTTAATTTTTATCTTATAGTAGGGTGTATTTGAAATTGGCAAGTTGTCCAGATTAATGTCCAGATTAATATTTAGACTATTGTGCAGCGATCTGCTACTAAAGGATATTAACATTTCTCTTCGACAAGTTGAGTCAATGACCAACTTAAGTTGAAGGATTCAATAGTAAGCTGAGGACTTGCAAATTTATAAGATAGTCTAGTATTATAACAGACTATTGAAATTATTGAAATTGAATGTGTACCTGCTGTCCAATATTAATAAAATGATGCAGTTAGAGTCTCAAGCCATAGAACTAGATAGATTACGCCCGACAAAGACAACTATTATGGTAATAGGAGGGGCGGAAGATAAAGTTCATGGAAAAGAGATTCTCCAAACCTTTTTTAATCGTTCAGGAGGGGTCAATGCCAAACTAGCAGTCATCCCCTCAGCCTCCAGAGAACCAGCAGCCCAGGGAGACCGATACCGTGAGGTCTTTGAAAATATGGGTGCTGCCGAAATTAAGATATTTGACATCCGTGAACGGCATCAGGGAGAAGATCCAATCTGGTCAGAGTATTTAGAAGACTGTACCGGAGTATTTCTAACAGGTGGAGACCAATTGCGTCTGTGTGCCCTGCTTGCTGATACACCATTGATGGAGAAAATAAGAAGTAGATCTCTAGAAGGCAAAATAGCTTTAGCAGGAACCAGTGCTGGAGCAGCAGTAATGGGCCATGAAATGATAGCAGGTGGTGGTAGTGGATCTTCTCCAAATCGTTCTTTAGTGGACCTAACAAATGGTCTGGGTATATTGCCCGACTTGATTGTAGACCAACACTTTCATAACCGAAATCGAATGGCTCGTCTGTTAAGCGCGATCGCTACTCATCCTGAAAAGGTTGGTATTGGCATAGATGAAGATACCTGCGCATTGTTTGAAGGAGATGGCCTAATCCAAGTAATGGGTAAAGGCACAGTCACAATTATAGATCCAACAGAAATGTCCTACACCAATGCTAAAAAAGTAGGGGCAGACGATCCATTGAATCTGTCAAATCTAAGACTTCATATAATGTGCCACGGAGATCGTTATAATCTTCGCACCCGTACGATGAAACCAGGAGTTTCTCAAACAATTATGCCTCTAGACTCAGAGAATTTCTGATAATTTATTGATCTTGATGTCAGCCAAAAACCCGCACCATAGCGCAGTATTGGTGTAGATATGAATTTTGACCAGTAAATTAATTAGGAGTTTCTTGTTGTATGGTCTATACCGATTAATTAGTTTGGCAAGTATGCAAATGTTCACATCTTTAAAAATGAGGTTATATCCCAACACAGAATAAAGCATCCATGTGGCAATGCCATTTTGTTCTCCAACGTTGGTGTATAATTATTTGCTGAATTTTTGGAACCAAAAATATCAAGAGACTCGAAAAAGATTAAGCCATACAAAATGTGTCAATCAATTACCAAAATAAAACAGGAGTTGCCTTAGTTAATAGAAGTATATATTCAGGGATTACAGCAGCTTTTAAAAACTTTTTTAACGGTTGGCAGATATCCTAAATTTAAGTGTAAATACAAGAAACAATAACAACATATCTACAACTTTTTTAGTTAACAGAGCCAGGAATTAAGCCACCTAAAATAAAATAAATTCAAGCTAAATTTAACAGACCTAATTAATGGGAAAGTTAAATCATTAACTGTTTCTAAAAAAGCTTGTGGTCAATAGTTTGCTTTACTGCTTTAAGAATTAAATTATCTACTGATAATTAAGAAACATCGACAGAGGGCAACGTCGTAGGTATTGCTTTATTGAGAGGTAGAGTCTGTAAATTATTGCCTCTGATGGAGATAAAATTCAGCCATCATTATTTACAGGAAATAGCCTCATGCGGAGGAGCTGCGCTATCAGAAACGACTCAGATTAGTTCAAAAAAGTCTATCCAGAGAACAAAAAGGTAGTATTAACACAAACCAAGCTAGAATAAAAGTAAGTAGCAAAAGTTTCCTTTCCTACGGAATGCGGAGCAAACCGAATGCGGAGCAAACATAACGAAATTTATAATTGTTGTTTATACTCTCGTCACAAACCGAAGCTGCGAGCCCAGGGTGGAGGTTTCCGCAAATTAGTATACGAAAATCAGGTTGGTCATAGTGTTTGAGAATTTAAACATAAAAGACATGAGCAAAAAGCGGTGCGACCCCGGTCGGGTCTCCCGACCTAGCGGTGCGACCTCGCGGCTTTGCAAGCCGCTAGAGGAAGCGCACCAAGAGATCACAAATGGCGCAGCGTTGCCAGCGAGCGAGAAGCCATCAATAAATCTATAACTGATGTTGCATCGGAAGTATTACAAACTTTGACTGAATACAATACAAAAGAATAAAAAAAAGTAGTTATTCATGTTGATAGATTTTTTTACATCATCAAAAACTTGTAATAGCTGTGGTCAAAGAGTAAAGTCAATGGCTCTAGAAATTAGAAGTTTGTAATGTCCTAACTGCCGTTAATTGCACAATTTAGAGATAGAAATGTAGCTCGTAATTTGCGTTACTATTTCATGTCACTGTTGTGGCGTTTTAGCCTAACCGAGAAAATGTAAGACCAACGCAGAGTTTCAACCCTTGCTGAGGCAATTTTCACTTTTAACTTTTAGTGAGGAAGTATACACCAAAAGCCGTAGCCTTGGTGTCAGGTAACTTCACTAGTTAGTCATCAATGTATTCTGCTAGATTAGTAGTTTAACTGAAAAATATATAATATTTAGCAAAAAGTAATAGAAAGCCCAAATTCTTCAACCATCGAGTGATTTAAAAAAAACTGATAAATTAATCAGAATATCAAGATGGCAAAAGGATTTAGTGCCGGCTAGAAAAAAAAGTTCGTAGTAAACAGTTTAGCAACTGGTCTGAGCTGAAATTAAAAATAAGGCTGCCATTGCTTCTTTGATCTGAGCATCATATTCAAATTTTCCTATGAAAATCCTCAAACTTCAGACATTACGCGGTCCAAACTACTGGAGCATCCGCCGCCATAAACTGGTGGTTATGCGTCTAGACCTAGAAGACCTATACGAAAGATATACATCTGACATTCCTGGCTTCTATAAAGGATTAACTGAGGTACTACCAAGTATGGTAGAACACTACTGTTCGCCCGGAGTCAGGGGTGGTTTCCTAAGTCGCGTTGAAAAAGGTACGTTAATAGGCCATGTAGTAGAACACGTGGCCCTAGAACTCCAACAACTAGCAGGAATGCCAGTAGGTTTTGGTCGAACACGGGAAACATCCACTCCAGGAATATTTCAAGTAGTCATAGAATACGAAAACGAACCTGCAGGTCGCTACGCTGCTAGAGGAGCAGTAAGACTATGTAGGAGCATCGTTGATACAGGTACATATACTCCAGAAGAATTACAGCAAGATTTAGAAGACCTCAAGGAATTTAAAACTCAAGCATCTTTGGGCCCGAGTACAGAAACAATAGTCAAAGAAGCAGAAGCGCGAGGCATTCCCTGGACACAGTTAGGAGCCAGGTTTATGATTCAACTTGGCTACGGGGTCAATCAAAAGAGAATTCAGGCAACCTTAAGCAACAACACTGGTATTTTAGGTGTAGAACTTGCTTGTGATAAAGAAGGCACAAAAAGAATTCTCAAAGATGCTGGAATACCAGTACCTCGTGGCACAGTTATTCGCTACTTTGATGAACTTCAAGATTCAATTGAAGATGTAGGGGGCTATCCCATTGTAATTAAACCCCTAGATGGAAATCATGGTCGTGGAATTACGATAGATGTAAGAAACTGGGAAGAAGCTCAACAAGCCTATGACCTAGCAAGTACTGCTTCTAAAACAAAAACAGTAATTGTCGAGCGTTACTACACAGGGAAAGACCACCGAGTTTTGGTAGTCAATGGCAAAGTTGTAGCTGTGGCCGAACGAGTGCCAGCCCATGTAGTGGGAGACGGTAAGTCAACAGTAGCAGAACTGATTGAACAAACCAACAAAGACCCCCAAAGAGGAGATGGACATGATAACGTCCTAACCAGAATCACAGTAGACAAACTTGCCCTTGATATCCTCGAAAGACAAGGATATACCATTGATTCAATACCAAGAAGAGGAGAAATTTGCTTTTTAAGAGCAACAGCTAACCTCAGTACAGGTGGTATAGCAGTAGACCGCACTGATGAAATACACCCGGAAAATATCTGGCTATTGTCCAGAGCAGCGAAGATAATTGGCCTGGATATTGCAGGTATAGACGTAGTTACTGAAGATATCTCCAAACCTCTGCGAGAAGTAGAAGGAGTAATAGTAGAAGTTAACGCAGCCCCTGGTTTCCGGATGCACGTTGCCCCTAGTCGCGGTCTACCAAGAAATGTGGCTGGAGCAGTCATGGATATGCTATTCCCTGGGTCAAAAAATGGGCGAATACCCATATTTTCACTGACGGGCACTAATGGAAAGACAACGACTACACGACTACTTGCTCATATTATGAAGCAGACAGGTCAGGTAGTTGGCTACACCACTACTGATGGTACTTATATTGGCGAATATCTCGCAGAAACAGGAGATAACACAGGGCCTCAAAGTGCTCATTTAATACTCTCAGACCCCACTGTAGAAGTTGCAGTCTTAGAAACAGCAAGGGGTGGTATTTTACGTTCTGGTTTGGGTTTTTCAGCCTGTGAAGTGGGAATAGTATTAAACGTCGCTGCCGACCACTTGGGTATTGGAGATATAGATACCGTCGAACAACTAGCTCGACTCAAAAGTGTAGTAGCTGAGTCAGTAATGCCTAAAGGATATGCCATTTTGAATGCTGACGATCCATTGGTTGCTGCAATGGCAGAGAAAGTCCAAGCTCAAGTGGCTTATTTCTCAATGGACCCAAGTAACGAACTGTTAATTAAACATACAGAAGCAGGTGGTCTGGCTGCAGTTTATGAAAATGGCTATATTTCAATTTTGAAAGGAGATTGGACCTTAAGAATTGAAAAGGCAGTTAATGTGCCAATTACAATGGCAGGCAAGGCTCCATTTATGATTGCTAATGCTCTGGCAGCTTGTTTGGCAATCTTTACTCAAGGGGTAAAAATAGAGCATATTCGTGAAGGTTTGTCAACTTTTGTCGCTTCGGTGGATCAAACCCCAGGCCGGATGAATATGTTTAATATGGGTGAATATCATGCTCTGGTGGACTATGCCCATAATCCTGCTAGTTATGAAGCATTAGGTGGATTTGTCAGAAATTGGCCTGGAAAACGAATCGGTGTAGTTGGCGGGCCTGGCGATCGCCGCGATGAGGACTTTGTTTCTCTTGGGGAACTAGCAGCAGATATCTTTGATGAAATTATCATTAAAGAAGATGATGATACTAGGGGACGAACTAGGGGAAATGCTGCAGAGTTAATTTCTAGAGGTATTAAGCAGTTTTTAGATGGGGCAAAAGATGCTGAATCAAAAGCTACTTATGAGTCAATTATAGATGAGACAACTGCTATTAATACTGCCTTAGATCGTGCTCCGGAAGGTGGTTTAGTTGTAATTTTACCGGAAAGTGTCAGTAGGGCTATTAGTTTAATAGAAGCTCGTAACCCTATTCAGGATGTTTTATTACCTGAAGGTAGCTCAAATTTATCTAATTCTCAAGAACAATTGAAATCTTCTATTACACATTAAATAGCAAATTTTAGGTTCAATATTTACATTTGTACTAAATT
The DNA here is from genome assembly GCA_049647275.1 of Microcoleaceae cyanobacterium. Classification (GTDB taxonomy): domain Bacteria; phylum Cyanobacteriota; class Cyanobacteriia; order Cyanobacteriales; family Microcoleaceae; genus JASJEE01. The sequence continues at coordinate 1,201 of JBARXI010000743.1, read as the reverse complement.
TGTACGGAAAAAGGGGTTGATATTATCAACCCCTTTTGCTTGATGAGAATTTATCGGTATCTGAAAGCTGGAATATCAATTTTTTGAAACTATAGACTAAAAAACAAACTTTCTATTTACACAAAAAAAATCTCTACAATTCCAGCTAATATCGCAGAAAATATAACTAATCTGATATAGCGATTTATAGAATCACCCGATCCTAACATACCTTCATCCTTACTGACAGAACAGAATCAAGACAATGCTTGAGTAGGGTTAATTTTCTGCACATTCTTAAGTTTGCGTGTAAATAGGGTAGGCATAATGCCTCCCCGATCGACTAGAAACCTCTAGAAATGTTTAATTCTTTAACAGTGCTAAATTACATCAAACCAAGTTGAGAAAGAATACCTTGACCTGTGAAATATTCAGTAGCGACACCAATGACAAAACCTAACATTGCCAAACGACCATTCCAAGCTTCTGCAAATTCAGTAAAGCCTACTTTTTTCTCTTGAGTTTCCATAGTTATTAATCTCCAATTATTGTGGTTGACTGTAAATAAAAACGACAAAATAATTTCACAGAAATTACTTACATCAAACCGAGTTGAGAAAGAATACCTTGACCTGTGAAATATTCAGTAGCAATTCCGATGACAAAACCTAACATTGCCAAACGACCATTCCAAGCTTCTGCAAATTCAGTAAAGCCTACTTTTTTCTCTTGAGTTTCCATAGTTATTAATCTCATTCTATTTCAAGCTTATGTAATATAACTTAACGCAATATTTCAAAGTTGGCAACATAATTTAACATTTTTTTGAGGGCCAACCAGTTGAAATAAAGGCCAGATTATGTAGGTATAATTTGGTACAATGTAGAGAACAGTTTTATTGTCGATTTCGTTATCTATATTATCTATATAAGTTCGGGCAAGGTTGCTAATTGAAGCAAGAATCCCCTTCCCTGTTTAGGGCTATGCTTTACCCACAACTCCTGAAGCCCTTATATGATAGGCTGTATGAGGAGAAGGAGGGTAGGGAAGTTTGAAACAAAGCTACCATTTATCAAAAATTACAGAGGTCGTTAAAAGTGAATAACATAATTGCCCCATTTGATTTAGATCGCGAGCTACCATAACTTTCTTCCCACACTCCCCACACCTCCCACACCTCCCACACTCCCCACACCTCCCACACCTCCCACACCTCCCACAC
>JBARXI010000742.1:0-1878 GCA_049647275.1 Microcoleaceae cyanobacterium | reverse complement strand
CTAGTAAGTTAATATCACCATCAAGTTTCTCGTCTAATAAGCTAGGAAATTTAGCAGTGCCACATCCCATCTAGAAGCTTGAGTTGATTTTTAGCAAATGCTTTAAATAGATTATTAAATGAATATTCTTCAATTAATTTTTCGTAATCTATTTTAGTTACCTGAAACCATGAATTTAGGTCTAACTTATTTTTTTGATAGTAAGATTTTGAAGGATTAGAATTATCAGTTGTTTGGTTCATATTAGTTTTCATTTTGGTAGTGGTAAAGAAGTAATGATAAGTATTAAAGAACAGGGAGCAGGGAATAATTCTGATATTCTTAGTATTTTAGGAATACCTTTATTTTTAATTACTTCTATTTTGATTATTTACCACCATCTTGTTCCTGGTTCACCTTTAAATGGTCCGACAATATCAGAAGTAATCCATCCTCCGTAAAAATCTCCTGCTTGCGCTTTTACTAATTCGTCATTGACATAACAAGCATCCATCAAACTGGCATAAAAACTATAGTATCCTTCCATAGGAATAAAATTAGGAGTGGGATTCAAATATTGCCACGCTGCATTACTTACATATTTCTCACCCACCGAAATATCATAATAGGAAGCCGAACCTTTCCACTCACAAAAAGTTTTCCTAGAATTTTCGATTAAATATTCTAATTTCACATCTTCAGGTGGAATATAATAACAAGGAGGATGGCTTGTTTCTAAAACTCTTTTAGCATTATTGGTTTCTGCCAAAACTATGTCATTAAAAATTACCTTCAAATGTTTATCTGTGTCTTGTAAAATAGCTGGACGTGGATAATCCCAAACTGATTCTTGACCTGGTTGTGGAGGGATAGGATTGGGTGTCATTGTGAATAATCTCCTAATTTAGCATTAACGCCTGTTGACTATTATATGTATATATGTAAATTTTTAATAACAATCCCAAAATTGATCAAAAATGCTGATAATCTTGAGACTAAAAATCTAAGATTATTAGAAATAAACCATGAAAATTAACATTCAATTCCTAAGTCTATTTACATTAGCAACAATATGTGTTAATTTACCACCCATAAGCGCCCGTGCTAACGATAATTTGGAAAATACTTCCATCTCAAATACTGCCAACTTAGTAAGTTCAAAACCATCACAAAGTATCGCTTTCCGAGGCCGAAATATTACTCTCACAGGTCAGAATTTAACCACGGCAGATGTAGTTCAAGTTGCCAAGCATGGAGCTAAAGTCACCATTAGTAATGAAGCTTTAAGTCGCGTCCAAAAATCCCATGAGATTCTGTTATTAGCTGCTCAAAGTGGGCATCAAATTTACGGTCTGACTGCTGGAGTAGGACTGAATAAAGACCAAGCTTTTGTCGATGCTAGTGGGGGCTTAGATGAAGAATTAATTCGGGTCTCTAAAGAATTTAACCGTAACTTAATTTATGCCCATAGTGCCGGAGCTGGACCAGAAATGGCTCAGGAAGTTGTGCGGGCAATTATGGTTACCCGTCTCAATGCCATTCTGTTTGGTTCCACAGGGGCACAACTTCGGGTTGCAGAACTTTTTCGGGATTTTCTGAATAATGACATTACTCCTGTAATTCCCTCGCGGGGTTCGGTGGGTGAAGCAGATATTACTTTACTTGGCCACATTGGACTGGCGATGATCGGTGAAGGGGATGTGTATTTGCGGGGTCAAAAAGTTCCAGCTAGTCAAGCTCTGGAAACATTTGGACTAGAGCCATTAGACCCTTTTGGTAAAGATGCTCTCTCAATTTTCAGTTCTAATTCCTATTCAACGGCTCTTGGGGCTTTAGCTGTGGAAGATTTAAAAGCTCTGCTCAAAGTTAGTAAGCTTTTATTTGCTTTGAGTTTAGAAG
>JBARXI010000741.1:0-3942 GCA_049647275.1 Microcoleaceae cyanobacterium | reverse complement strand
ATACTTGAGTTTCTGCAACAACTGTTGAATTTGTATCGGTTTGGGAAGAAAATCATCAGCTCCACTTTCTATACTTTTATACTTATCTTTATTAAAGACGCTAGCAGAAGAAACAATAATTTTAATTTCTTCAGTGGGATATAATTTCCTAATTTTATGAATCATTTCATACCCATCCATAATTGGCATTGCTAAATCTGCAATAATTAAATCTGGCTGAAACTGCTCAAATTTTTCTAAACCATCTTGACCGTTAACAGCTTCTAAAATTTTAAAACCAATTGGTTGCAGCAGATGAAAAATCAGCGAGATATTTTCTGGTCGGTCATCGACCACAAGAACTTTAGGAGCACTACCTTGAATACCAATAATTTTTCCTTGGCGATCGCGAGACTCCATTTTCACCAACTTTTCAACTATTGGTAAGTCTAGCTCAAACCAGAATATACTACCAATACCTTTTTCACTTTGAACATGAATTTGACTACCCATCAATTGCACAATTTTTTGGCTAATAGCTAATCCTAATCCAGTTCCTTCAATTTGTCGTTTGACATCTCCTACCTGTTCAAAAGAATCAAAAATATTTTCTAGTTGTTCGGGAGTCATACCTACTCCGGTATCGCTAACTTCAAATCTAATTCGCGTCTCTAGATGAGCGGTTTCGGGAGACGAAATCAAATTCCCTGTTCGTGAATCTGTCTTTTGTTCTTCCGTAGTCTCTAAAATGTGAGTAACAGTAAAAATAACTTTGCCTCGATCGGTAAATTTAATGGCGTTACCTAGCAAATTAATTAACACCTGTCGCAATCGTTTTTCATCTCCTCGAACTGCCACAGGTAAATTATTCTCTGCCACATAAATGAAATCAATGTCTTTGAGTTTGGCTTTAATTTGACACATTTCCACCACATTTTGCAGAAAAGTGGGAAAGTGAAAATCATCAAACTGAAGTTCCATCTTTCCTGCTTCAATTTTGGATAAGTCAAGAATATCGTTGAGTAACGTTAGCAAATGAGAACCACACCTATATATAACATCAACCTGACTTTTTTCCTTTTGCTGTAATGCTAGAGAGTTTTGTAAGATTTGGGCATAACCGAGTATGCCATTGAGAGGAGTGCGCAACTCGTGGCTCATATTGGCAAGAAATTCAGTTTTAGCTTGGTTAGCACTTTCAGCTTTTGCTTTAGCTTCTTCTAAGTTGCACTGACTGGTTAAAAGTTCCTGGGTGCGGTCTTTGACTCTTTCTTCTAAATGTTCGTTGAGTTCTCGCATCTCCTGTTCAATTAGCCGTCGCTGCAACGTCAAAGCTAGTTGATTTATTAAGTAACTTACTATTTCTACAGTATGGTTATCGAGCGAGCGAGCTTCGCACCAATAAAATACAAATATAGCTACTACCTCATTTTCTAATAATACCGGAATACCTAAAGCTGTTTCTAATCCCACTAAACCTGCCAGGTAACAACGCAGATAAATTGATACCGGTTGTTGGGAGAGAGTTGAAAGCCATTCTATGCGTTTGCTTGCCCATACTCTTCCGGGAACACCTTCACCAAAACGGAAAGTAAAACTATGACTACCGTGAAAAAATTGATTTAATTCTGGTTTGCTGCTATAGAAGTGGGAGCACAATTCTAATTTTTGACTATTTAAGTTTGGTATCCACGCCTCGGCAAAGTTTCCATCAATAGCTTGACAGATATAAGAAATCACAACTTCTAAGGCTCGGTCTAAATTTGGAGCTGCAGTTATTGCTTGGTTTGTATCGAACAAAAATTTTTGCAGTCTTTCAGTTTCTCTGTGTTTAGTAACATCAATACCTACCCCCCAACTAGCCCAACCTATTACAGGAAAGATGTCAGACATATTTGACCAGGAAATGATTTTGGTAGTGCCATCCTTGGCTATTAATTCCCACTCCCAATTTTTATAGTTATCGCCTCTGGCTTTCCAAGCGTCTAGCATTTGCTGAAGGTAATTAGGATTCGGATAGAGTAATTTGAAAGCGTTGGGGTTGCCAATTATTTCTGAGGCAGTGTAACCTGTAACTCTTTCACATTCTTTATTCCAAGTAATAATATTACCATTTTCGTCAAAAGCATCTAGCATGACATTCATGTTTTCTAAAACTTGGCGCAGTCGTTGTTCGCTCTGGCGCAATGTACTTTCAGTTTGCTTTTGCTGGCTAATATCTTTACCAATACCAAGGATTTGTCGATCGGATAGGTGTACCCGAGCCCAAGAAGTATCTATAATTCGTCCATCTCTCACCCGCATCTGAAAATCGCTCCAGATATTGTCTTTTACTGATGAGTTAATATGGTTGTGGGTGTACCGATCGAAAAAGTCACTCAGATACAAGCTCTCTGATTTATCCGTGGAGTAATACTTTTGATTTCTGCAAAGTGGTTGACCATGTTTGGAGTTAGGATAAAATTCAGCCATTAAGTCTGGCTCTGTAATATCTTTGATGCTCCAACCTGATACTTTCTCCCACTCTCGGTTGGCTAAATATGGTTTGCCACTTTTATCAGTTAAGATAATCATTACTGGAATATTGTCAAATATACTTTGTAGTAGTTCTTTTTGTTCTATGAGAACTTGTTGTGTTTGTTTGCGTTTTTTTAGGTTTCGGTACAACAGTAATCCTGTTATCAGCACAAATATTAGACCCGCAATACTACTAATAGATATTAAACTAATTGTCTTTGTTATTTTTGTTTTTGCTTGTTTTGTTCGCTTCTGTAATAATTTATTTTCTTCATTATTCATTGCCCGCAGAGATTGGTTAAGTATTATCTGCCATTGCTGATTTGCAATTATTTCAATGAAAGTTTCTACCTCTATTTCCTGTTTTTTATACAGCTTAATATTTCTGTCAACGGTAATAAATTTTTTGGTAATTGTAGCTTCAAGTTCAGCAATTCGACGCTGCTGAATTACGTTGTCATTCGTTAAACGTTGAATTTTTCTTATTTGTTCTATAATTAAGTTTTTATTGAAGGTATATTTGAGGAAAGAAAAAGATTTTTCTTGAGCCAAATTAGATAAGATTATATATTGATTTGATTCCATTAATTTTTCAAGATGTTCTAGTTCTTTCATTACTTCTTGAGTATGAGCAACCCAACTAAAGGCATTTATTAGTTGCATAGTACTCCAGTACGAAAGTCCACTAATCATCACAAGAAAAGTTATTGTAACCGTATATGCACCAATAAAGATTATCTTGGTTGACAAATACTTCATTTGAACTTAAATCGTTAAATTACATTGAATTATCCTAGGATAAAATCAAACTTAGCATATTTAATAAAAAAAATCTGTATAAATGAGTGGTATATATAATTTTAGGCTGATTATTCATAGTATCAATTTTGAGATTCTTGCTTTCTGCAAAAGAAAATGTAATGTATTAAATAAAACAATCCAAAAATTAATGTTGTATCATTATGCTCGTCTATAAAACAAAGACAAAAGTGCTGATAGAGAGTTTTAAATAATTGAGTCGAATAAAAACAAAGCCAATTCTAGAGGCGCGATCGTGCAACTCGCAGTCAGTTTCGTTAAGTTGAATTTAACAGACTTATACCAATTAACTTAAAATTTGGTCACAAATAATTTCAGACCCCATCTGTTCGCGTAGCATTTTGGCCGGAAATGGAAATCGACCAATTACGCACTCGAACCATGACTTCCGTGAAACAATATTACCGTATTAGACTACTATTAAAAGTAGGTTTTAAACACGGATGAATTCCATAGATTAAGCGTAAAATTTATTTTATTATTATTACTTCATGGCTAATATATAGCGTTTCTCGCTCTTGGTGAGGTACAGCTTTCATGTTCTTCCCCTGCTGCCTAAAAACAACCAATTATAGACCTTATCAGTACTATAATTCGCTTGGTAAACACAGAAACAAATAAATAATT
>JBARXI010000740.1:0-2471 GCA_049647275.1 Microcoleaceae cyanobacterium | reverse complement strand
CATTAAATTCCGCATTTCTGGCATTTCGGCAAATTCGACAATACTTAAATTTTGTTCAATTACTAATTTATGATGAGGGTCATTAAATGGATTGTTTTCTAAGGGTAAATTTTTCCAATAAAAGTATTGAGAAATTAAACGTTCCACAGGATTTCTGAGCCAAATTATTCTTTTGGCTTGAGGGAACTTTCCTTCATATTTAATCATTGGAAAGTGACCGTGTATGACTCTAAATTGTGGTTTAATTGTCGGGTATTGAAGTTGATTATCCACACATATTCCTGCGACACCATAAACCTGTTCTAATACATCCCTAAAAGTAGTTCCTGCTGTTTTTGGTACATGAACCGAAATTATTTCTATCCCTAAGTCTTCTATTGTCATATTTAGCTCCCTTTTTCCAATATTTTTTATGTTTTTTCTAAAACTAGCAAATCTTCACAACCAAAGGTACGTCTGCCACACCACCAGCCATAGCTTTTTTGTATCAAAGAAAAACCTTGCCTATCTATCCACTCTAACAGCAGATTCTCCTCAAAACCAATAGCCTCTTCTGGTACATCTGGGTCTTTAGTAAAACAATCGTCTAGTTCATAAACAATATTTTGAGAACTCTGACCCTGGGAAATCAAATATTTTGACTCGGAGTTAAGCAAAAAACAAGTTAGCACGCATCGACCACCTACTCTTAAAACTCTATGAATCTCATGAAGATAATGGCGTACCTCAACAGCTTGAAAATGGGTAAAAACAGAAACCACGCAAACGAAATCAAACTCTCGATCGCGAGCTGGAAAAATAAAATCTCTAGCTGAGATTTTGCCTGTGGGATTATACATCGGGTGATAAATATCTACCCAACGAAAATTAAAATTAGGTCTGCTAGCACTAATATTTTGTCTAGCCCAACAAATCAAGTTATTGGCAACATCAAAACCTTCGTAGCGACTTGTGAACTTGAGGTAATAGACTAAAGAATAAGCAATACGACCTACTCCACATCCCACGTCGAGAATGTGGTCTGTAGGTTTGAGATTTGCTTTTTGGATAAAATCCCCTAGAAATTTCAAACTTATGCGAGTAAATACTCCTTTATCCCCATTACCGACCCACTCAATATACTTTTGATCGGGAATTGGTATACAAGGAGCAATTGTCTTAGACAAGATAGTGCCTTCACGTCCTTTAAAAATTGGAATTAAAATTATTAGACAATCACGACATCGTTGAATTTGTTGTGGAAATAGAGGAATTTTTAGAGAAAATCTAGCCGCTTCAGCTTTGTCTAAATGAGAGCAAATCTTTTTTATATCTGGACTCGGCAAACCACGAGTCATTTCAAAGTTATGTATTTCTATACCTGCAACTATCACTTTGAAATGTTCCACAATGCCAGAATCGAGGGATGCTACCCATCCTTTAATTTGTAATCCTTCACTATTAATTATAACCTTATCGATATTGCCTCTAGATACTAACGGCCCTAAATTTTCGATGATGGTTGTTGTTTCTAAACCCGATCGCTCTGGGTTAAGTTTTAGTTGTTGTATTTTTTTTAATTCTAGTTCCTTTTGTTTTTTGTCATCACCGTATAATAATCCAGATTTTTTTAGTCTTTCTTCTCTGAAACTCAAGGCTTCTTTATATATTTCTATATCCTTCTGATTTAGCTCGATCAGTTGAGCGATTGTTGATTTGTTCTCTAGATTTTTTTGCAGGCTGTTTTTATATTCTTCGGATCTATTTTGATTTTTATAGCTCACACTAAAACTAGGCCATTTTAACATTTCTTTTAATTCTTTGATATCTGTTTCAAAGAATTCTTGAATACCAATAAAGTAAAAGTCTGTTAACTTAGTTACTTTTATATATTTGTTTGTAATTAAGTTTTGATTTTCTGGAAGTTCTGCAAATTTAATCAAATCTAGATTTTTTTGTTGCAAATGTTCCTGCATTTTATTAAGTTTATTGGTCTGACCGATATTTTTTAAAAAGTAGTATCGGGAGAATAATGCAATTATGGGATTTCTTAACCAGATAACTTTGCGAGCTTCTGGATAATATTCATCATATTTATTTGCCGGAAAGTGACCGTGAATTACTTTAGTTTGACCATGAATACTTTCCAGGGCTTGATAACGTCTTTTATTCGGTCTAGGATAATCTAGAATCACATTATCATGGCCATAAACCTGTAACAGCACCCTTTTAAATGTTGAGCCTGCTGTTTTAGGTACATGAACTGAAATTATTTCTATTTTTGAATCTCTCTGATTTATCTGAGTCATCAGCTTTGGTAACTTAATGTTTTTGTTAGTATATTTTTAGAGCTTTTTCTCATCAGTTTTGCTGTGGCGCTTCGGTCACTTGCTTCTGAATTTTTTCCAGTTTTTTTTGATAATGGTTTAGTGATTTTTTCATTTGCTGTAATTGAGATTTCGATTCTACTTTCGACTCCTGATTTTGATTTT
>JBARXI010000739.1:0-7165 GCA_049647275.1 Microcoleaceae cyanobacterium | reverse complement strand
ATTGACGGCTCCACACTTTAAGTTAAAAATCTAGAGCGGAGTTACCTTCACCTATATTTCCACCTGTAGACCAGATAAAAATTAATTCTTCTGTGGCAGTTATTCAAATTTTAATCGTTATTTTCTTGCGCTTTGTGGCTAAAATTGTTTCTTAGTCAGACAAATTTTAAATTCTCATCTTGGTAGTAAATAAATTGTAAGTTTTTCCATAAATGTTTCTCCTGATATTCCTAAGCTCAAGTAAAGTATAGCTAAATTACTTCAGCTATACTCAAAATTAATTGCTATAACCAGACACAGAATATGCAAAAATTACAAACCGATAAAACTTAAGAATTACCCTGACTAAAAGGTAAATCTTGATTAACTCTATCCATTTCTATCTGCTCCATTTCATTCACTTGCCCAATATAAGAGAGGAAAATTTTAGACAGACGAGGATGATAAAATCGGTGCAGACTATGGTTAGGAGTAGCCGGAAAACCACGCCGTTTTTTATGCCTACCACCAGCACCAGGGTCAAAAGAATTTATCCCGCGAGCGATCGCCCATTCTATCGGTGCATAATAACAGGCATCAAAATGTAAACAATCTATCTCGTAGGTGCTGCCCCAGTAACGGCCGTAAAGGCGATCGCCCTTAGTAATACAAAACGACATACCCACAGGCAACCGATCGTCCTCTTCGCTGTAACCTGCCACAAATAATACCCGATGGCGAAAGTCGTGATGTAACTGTTCAAAAAATCGCTTCGTCAGATACTTACTACCCCACCAACCAAACTTACCGCAAGTACTCTCATAAAAAGAGTACATTCTAGAAAACAGAGCTTTCGGTATTTCATCCCCTGTGAAAGTACGCATTTGCAAACCAGCCTTTCCAACTGCCTTGCGCTCCCGCTTAATATTACGACGTTGGTTAGCGTTGAAGACTTTCAGATAATCATCAAAAGTTTGATAACCTTGATTTTGCCAAATATAACTGTGGTGGAGCCAACTAGAAAAACCATTACGTTCTAATACAGAATGCCATTGCGGATCGACATAAAGAAAATGACAGCCAGAGATATTATTATCATTGCAAAAATGGTCTATCTCTCTCACCATTAATGCCGTCATTTCATCCTCATCTTCCCCAGGTGCAATCAAAAACCGATAACCCTCAGCAGGAGTAAACGGCGACATTCCCAATAACTTCGGATAATATTCGATACCCAGACGATAAGAAATATCGGCCCACTGATGGTCAAAAACAAACTCACCTTGACTGTGCCCCTTTAGATATAGTGGGGCTGCAGCGATGAGTTGTCTATCTCGCCATACCGTTAAATGTTGGGGCAGCCAGCCACTTCTACCACCCACACTACCGGAAGTTTCCATATTATGCAGCCAGTCCCATTCTAGGAAAGGGGTTTTCAATGGTTGGGCCAGAGCATCCCACTCCTGTTTAGGGACTTCAGAAATTTTACTAATCCAGGCTAGAGTATGTTGAGGCTTAGACTGTTGAATCATTTTTAATTATCATTGCTATATCCCATATATAAAGTAATTTATTTTCTACTTATTGTGCATTTTTTGAAATCTTGAACATTGGGACTTACACAATGAAGTAGTCCTGCCGCCGTAATTGTGGTGGTGGGGATATATATTAGACATCTCCACCAAAAGAGGGAGCAGGGAGCGGGGAGAAATAATTGATGATTTCTGCGTATGGGATTGATTTTATTTTTGATTATTGGAAATGTCTATTTTTTGATTTCTTCCCACACTCCCCACACTTCGTACCATTAATGCACTACCACCTAAAATTTATTAGGGAGTAGGGAGGTTGCATACAACATCCCTACGGAGTGGGGGAAATTTCAGATATTCTCAAAAGAATCAACAACAGCATTAATATTTACGTCTAATTAATCAGACCTGATATTACCGAAAATTTATGATGAAACTAAAACAACTTCTTACCGTACTAATTATCGGATTTCTGACTTCCTGGCAGGGAGGCTGTCATAAATTAAAAATAGAATCAGACTTATCACAAAATATCAGTATTACTTTAGATAAAGCACTCTGGAAACAAACAGAAAAAAATTTTACCTCTCAAGACATTACTCTAGATTTAGTTTGTCAACATTCCCAATGCGAAACAGAAATCTGGGGTTTTGCACCAAAATTTAATCAAGCAGAGCATAACGGTATCGTTGAGACGATCAAAAAAGATGATACCTGGGAACTGCAAGTCACAATCAACATTAACCCAGACCCGTGGAGTGGGGGTGGAAAAGCCGAATATTTAATCGAATTGCAACCCAATCAAAAAAACCGAAACATAGTTGGCACCTACTCCGGAATCTTCAATAATCAACCTGTCAGTGGTAAAGTCACAGGCAATATTACCCCTCACCTCCCAACACAAATACCAAACCATACACCCATCTCCCCCAGAGAACATCCCAGACTAATATTTCGTCAAAATCAACTGCCAGAGTTGCGCCGAAAAGCCAACACTCCCACAGGAAAAGCTATTTTAGCTCAACTCGAAAATTCTCTAAATCAAAAAATTTATTACCAAGCATTCGTTCCCAATGGCGGATATCATGCAGCAAGTCATTGTTTCCTTTCCCTATTAAACGATGACCCCCAAGCAGCCGAAATAGCATGGCAAATAGTAGAAAAATCCCTGAATAATCCGGGGCCGCGATTACTGGAGCAAGCTCCCATCGTAGCTGGTGTCGCCCTAGCTTATGACCTCTGTTATAACGCTTGGGATGAGCAACGAGTGCAAAAAATTACAAACTGGCTAGCACAACAGACAAAAATATTAATTGCCGGTACTCCCGACAAAGGTTGGAATCCTACAGCCTGGAGTAACTGGAATGGCAGGGCGCGCGGTGCTGCGGGTTTAGCAGCATTAGCGATTTTGTCCGAACCCGAAGAGTATTTTTCTGAGCCTACTGATGTGAGACGACTGTTGAAAATTTCTCAACGAAATATCAAACGTTATATAAATACCGCGGTAGGCGATCGCTCTTTTGGCACCGAGGGCGACCTCTATACTATTGAACCTTGGATACTGGCAGTTTTACCATTTTTTCAAGCTTATGAAAATGTTCTGGGTCAAGATTTAGTCACAGGTTCAAATGCACAATGGCTTTTATCCCACTATGTAATGCGAATAGTTGGGGAAAAGGGTGAAGTATCAGTACCTACTTATGGTCGTCATCGTCTTGCTCCTGTGAAGTCTCTGTTTTCCCTCGGTTGGAATAGTGTGCCAGAAAAATTTTTACCTGGGATGATGTGGCTTTTTGATCGTCATTTTGGTTGGTCTGGCGATCGCTCTTTTGCTATTAAGCAACCCCACGAGGCTGCTTTTATTCTGGAGGCATATCCTGAGAATGTAATCCCAAAAAATCCAGCAGAGGTTTTTGGGCGAGTGTTGGTAGATGAGGAAAAAGGTTTTTATCTGTTTCGTAACCAGTGGCAGGATAAAAATGATTTTCTGGCAAGTATTTATTTGAAGCAGCAACCTTTGGGCAGTTCGTGGTCGTTTCCAGAGGCTGGTGGTTTTCGGATTTGGGGTTTGGGAGGTCGTTGGGCGAGTGCGGGTCCGGATAATAATAGAAGGGAGGATGAAAATGTTGTGGTTGTTGGGGAGATGGCTGCAGGAGGTGCTGCTCAACCAAGGTTTTTTCAGGCTGAGGCAGATGGGTCTGGGGTTGTGAGTATGGATATCGATGGTGTGTTTGAAATTGAAAAAAACAGGAAGGAAAATCTTATGGAGATACCTTTTGAGTCGTTGCGGTCTTTTGCTGTTGACTATAGTGGGGTATCTGGTGCGCCTGGTTTATTTGTCGTAGTGGATAAATTTTCTGGGGATACGCCACAGAAAGTTTGGGTAATGCACACTCAGGAGCAGGTGGCGGTTGAGGATAATGGTTTTATTTTGAAGGCTGATTCTGGGGCAACTATGAGAGGAACTTTTATTGCGCCTGGGGAGGTGAAGGTTGATGTTGAGGAAACGGAGAGAGGTAGGAAAATATTAGCGAGTGGGGGTGAGAATTTTTTTGTGGTGATGACTGTACAAAATGCTGTTGCTCCGGAGGTTGAGATTTCTGGTAATGGTTTGGATGCTGAGGTTAGGGTTGGCAAGAGGATGGTTTTGTTTAATGGAGAGAAAATTGTTTTGAGAAAATAAGAAAATCAATAGCATACTACATTTTATGGCAATAAAAATGACTTATAGTCCTTTATTCATAAATGTTTTGTTTTGTAATATTGCGTATAGAAGAATAGTACAAATTTTGTTTTTATTTTTTAATTTACAATTAAAACAGTTCCTTTGTAGAGGTTGAGCTAAAGGATGCGACCGCGTCAGGAGAACGGAGTTCTATGGTGTCTGCTTTATTTGTCGTAGTGGATAAATTTTCTGGGGATACTTCGGAGAAAGTTTGGGTAATGCACGCTTAGGAGCAGGTGGTAGTTGAGGGTAAATGCGAGTAAATTTAGCAGATTTATAGCAGGGAACAGACGACAGGTAACAGTCAACAGTGGAAAAAGCATTTCTCTGTCTAATATCATGTCCGGATAATTAGTGATGAAAAAACTTTCTCCTCTTTTTCCTTCTTTATTCTCTCTTTTTTCTTCTTCAACCCTCCTGACTCCTGACTCCTGACTCCTCTGGTCATTATTTATCACTATTCAACCGGACATGATATAATATTATGTCTCTTTAAATACCCACAAATAACATTTATTAGGAAGTACGGGAGTAGGGAGTGGGGAGAATTTTCAGATATTCTCAAGAGAATCAAGAAGAGCATTTTACCCTAGTCTAATTAATAGACATCTGGTGGAAATTACACTTATGGATAATTTTTTGCTTTTATCAGAAATTTTCTTCCCTGTTGCCAGATGAGCTGTTGCCTACCTCTGGAAAAAGTCTATTCTTTTTCGGAGATATCTAATAACACCTGATATAAGGTTTATCATCAGTTTATGTCAAACACCAACTCGTTCTTTCTTATATCTTCAGCTCCCGCTGCTTTCTAATTTCTTTAAACTATCTGGCGCTAGTACACACAGCTACAAAAAAAATGATTAAAATCCTCCATTTTTCCGACATTCATATTGGCAGTGGTTTCTCCCACGGTCGTGTCAACCCAAAAACAGGTTTAAACACTCGCCTGGAAGACTTTGTTTCTACCCTAGGGCGCTGTATAGATAGAGCAATTTCCGAACCAGTTGATTTAGTTTTATTTGGAGGAGATGCTTTCCCAGATGCTACTCCTGCACCATACATCAAAGAAGCTTTTGCTAGAGAATTACGTCGTTTAGTAGATGCTCAAATTCCCACAGTATTATTAGTAGGAAATCACGACCAACATTCCCAAGGTCAAGGAGGTGCAAGTTTGGGAATTTATCGGACTTTATGTGTACCTGGAGTTGTGGTGGGCGATAGTTTAGAAACTCACAAAATTCAAACTCGGAATGGTACAGTTCAAATTATTACTTTGCCTTGGCTAACTCATTCTACTTTGATGACTAAATCAGAGACGGAAGGTATGTCTATGGGTAAAGTAAATCAATCATTAATTGAAAAATTGAGATTGGTATTAGAGGGAGAAATTCGCCAATTAGACCCAGAAATTCCGACGGTACTTTTAGGTCATTTAATGGCAGATAGAGCGAGTTTAGGTGCGGAACGTTTTTTGGCTGTTGGTAAAGGTTTTAATATTCCTGTTTCTTTGTTAAATCGTGATTGTTTTGATTATGTGGCTTTGGGTCACGTTCACAAACATCAAAATTTGAATAAGTCTAATAATCCACCGATTATTTATCCTGGCAGTATTGAACGGGTTGATTTTAGTGAGGAGAAAGAAGAAAAAGGTTTTGTGTTAGTTGGACTGGAAAAAGGTCAAGCTAACTGGGAATTTTGTTCTTTACCTGTACGAAGTTTTAAGACTATTAAAGTTAAGCTTTCGGAAGCAGAAAATCCACAGTCGGAATTATTGAAAGCTATTAGTAAATATCAGATAGATGATGCTGTGGTGCGGTTAATTTATCAATTACGTTCCGAACAGTTAGATTTGATTGATAATGGAGTTTTGCATAAAGCTTTAAGTGGAGCACATACTTATACTATTCAACCGGAATTAGTTAGTCAGTTGGCAAGACCTCGTTTACCAGAATTGGCAACTGGTAATAATATCGATCCGTTGAAGGCATTAAAAACTTATTTGGAAAGTCGGGAAGATATTCAAGATATTCAGGAAGAAATGTTGGAGGCTGCTACTAAGTTGTTAGAAGTTGGAGTAGATTTATCAGAAGAAAATTTAGATGGTCAGTTGAGTTTATTATAGAATTTGGCAGGGCTGTTTCATTCTAAAATCTGCCATTTTCTGTATTTACGAAACCACGTTATTTCAAGCTGTAGGAATTTTATCTTTCGCTGGCTGAAAGTAAATAAATTTATTGCCAAAATCTAGAATGAAATGACCCTGAGAATTTGGTGAGTCTATTTAGCGAACTGCAAAAAATTAGGAAGGAGAAGGTTTTCCGGGATGGAAGCGAATTTTATATAATAAGTAGTTAGACAAAATTAATTACGCCAAATTAAACCTGAAATTCCTATTTAACCCAAATACTAATAGAGATATCCGAAAAAGAATAGACTTTTTGCAGAAGCAGAAAATAGGAAATAACTTTTATAAAAAAAGGTAATAATTGAGCTATTTGCAGAAAGCAAATAGCTTTCTTCGTGAATGCTGAAAACATATTTTCCATTAATAGCAAAAGTCTTCGGATATACTTTTAGCTATACTAAAAAATGGGAATTTAGTTTCTTAATACTCCCTTATGAATTTATTTTGTATGAAGCGGATGGCTAATAGCTGATATCAAATCCGGTTAAACAACCTCACAATTACCCTAGCTAAAATCTTGATTATGAGCGGCGTTGGATCTATGTGCAATTAGGCGGATTTGATATGACTGCTGAATGCTTACGAAAAAAGGCACAAAAAATGCTCTATATGTCTAATAGACATCTCCGATAATAAAAAATAAAATCAATTATCGCACATAAATTATCAATTCTTTCCCCCTACTCCTGTACGGGTGGTTTCCTCCGGAATGCTGTCGCAAACGCGAACCACCCCTACTCCCTA
>JBARXI010000738.1:0-2905 GCA_049647275.1 Microcoleaceae cyanobacterium | reverse complement strand
ACATTTTAATGTTTACTTCCTGCTTCCACCGGAACTGTCGGCAGCACTCCGTCCACAGGCATCAACGGTCAAGCCGACCGCATTTCTTAAATTTATACTTGCATTTAAATCCCGGTCTATAGATATTCCACAAGACCCACACTCATAAGTCCTGAGATTTAATGGCATCTCTTGAACGTGACTACAGTTAGAACAAGTTTTTGTTGACCTGTAATACCAAATTGATAAATGTTTGCTACAAATACTTGGGTTATTTCTAGTAGTCAGTAGTCAATAGTCAGTAGTCACCTAGATTGAGATATTACGATCATTTTTAGCCTGAAATAATTCCATTCTCTCCAATATATATCTGACTTAAACTATTTTAGTTCACCCAATTATTTATAACATTCTTTTTTTAAATTGGTATAACAACTCAACCTATACAAAAAAAGTTTATTTAAAAAACAAAAAAGAAAAATTTATTTTTTACTATTTTGATATACGCAATAGTAGAGTCTCAAACCCTTTTGACAACTTAACTTGCACATAAGCTGTTTACCAATAAAAATCCAAAAACAAAAATTAATTCATTTATAGCTATTTTGAAATAAATAGTAATAACATCTTAAGGATGAAAATAATCATAAATCTGCTGCGCCAACTTCGGCCCCACTCCCGACACCTCGACTAATTGTTCAACTGTGGCCATCCTCAGATAATCAACGGAATGAAAATGTCCCAACAATAATTTTTGCCGATGGTGTCCTAATCCCGGAATCTCATCTAAACGCGATCGCTTCATTCTCTCACTTCTTTTATCTCGATGGAAACTAACAGCAAACCGATGAGCCTCATCCCGCAACCTCCGCAACAACTGCACCCCCGGTTGTTCGGCCTCTGTTGTTAAAGGTAGAGACTCCCCAGGCAGAAAAATCTCCTCCCGTTGCTTTGCCAAACTCACGACCCGAAGGTCTTCCAATAAATCCAGATCCTGCATCACTGCTACAACTGCCGAAAGTTGCCCTTTCCCACCATCTATCATAATTAAATCTGGTTTCTCTGTAGTAGGTTGTTTATCATAGTCACGAAACCGTCGCCGAATCACTTCTGCCATACTAGCAAAATCATCAGAATGACCAGCCCGGACTTCTGGATTTTTAATTTTATAATGTCGATAATGTTGTTTAGCTGGCAAACCATCAATAAATACTACCCGCGATGCCACTGCATCCGAACCTTGAATGTGAGAAATATCATAACCTTCAATGCGGTGGGGAAGCTCTGGCAAATCCAATATTTCTGCTAAATCTGTCATTGCTTGATTGTTACGATCGCTCATTTTTTCCAACCGCGCCAACTCATATTCAGCATTCTTTTTCACCATCTCAATTAATTCGGCTTTTCCCTGACGTTGAGGCACGAATATTTCTACTTTTTTACCTTTCCTTTCTGTGAGCCAACTTGTCAAAATTTCACTTTCTGGCAATTCATCCTGCACGATAATTTCTGCTGGAATTTCTACAGATTCTACTGTTTGATAATGTGACTCTAAAACTCGCTGTAAAATCACTCCCAATTCCCCAGTTTCTCCGGTTACTAGATTAGGAGTTTCGGCAATAAATCCTAATCTGCCTACTAATTTTCCTGCGCGAATTTGGAATAGTTGAACGCAAGCAATTTTATCATTTCCTGCCAAAGCAATTGCATCTCTGGAAACTCGGTCATCTGGCAGGGAAACTTTTTGGTCAGCATTGAGAGAATTCAACCCGCTAATTTGGTCGCGAATAACTGCCGCTTTTTCAAAGTTCAGCGCCTCAGCTTCTTTTTCCATTTGAGCATTCAAAATATCTATTAATTCTCCTGTGCGACCTTGAAAAATCATTGCTACTTTTTGCACAATTTTATGATATTCTTCGGGGGTAATTAAAACCTGACAAACTCCCGGACATCGACCAATATCATAATTTAAACAAGGGCGGTCTTTAAATAAAGGTTTTGGTCGTTGACGTAAGGGAAAAATTCGCTTGACTAAATGTAGAGTATTTCTCAAAAGTCTGGTATCGACATAAGGACCATAATAACGATCTTTAGCTTTGCCTAGTCGTCGTTTTCTCGTAATGAAAATTCTGGGATAATTTTCTGACCAGGTTATGCAAAGATAAGGATATTTTTTATCATCTTTGAGTAAGACGTTAAAATATGGTTGATGTTGTTTGACCAGATTTGCTTCTAATGCTAAAGCTTCGGCTTCTGTATCTGTGACAATAAATTCAATTTCTGTCACTTGTTGTACCATTAAGCCGATCCGATGACTGTGGTTTTTATTGTCTCGAAAATAGGAGCGAACTCGATTTTTCAGCTTTTTAGATTTGCCAATATAAAGGATGCCATCGTTCCCCTCGCGCATTAAATAAACTCCCGGAGTTTGGGGAATTTCTTGGAGTCGATTTTCTAAACGTTCTGAGTCTTTTATTAGGGGAATATTTTTAGTTATCATATGGCGTTTACATGAAATGTTGTGAAAATTAAATTGCTAGAGGTAGTACCATTTTCATAAAGTTATGGTATAAATCGCAGTCTAGCAGCCTCCCTTTTTCAGGGGAATTTGGGGGGAGCAAACTTTTCATATCTTTAAAAAATTGGTATAAGGATAAAAAATATAGTTTTAATCGGGTTGGTTTATGGAGTTTAAATATTCTCATGTTATTTCTAAATAAGTAATAAAAAGAATGCTGTAAGTAGGTACGCACGAATAAACCTCACTATGTAACAAAATTTCAACCAGTTAAAACCCAAGGGAATTGCTTTCGGTCCGGAATGCGGAGCATTCATGTCGCGAAGCGTTTTCCTGACGGAATGCTCCGCAAACATGTCGGCGACAGCCGAAAACCTTCCACTCCGTTCCAGTCGTTTCGGACATAGT
>JBARXI010000737.1:0-2028 GCA_049647275.1 Microcoleaceae cyanobacterium | reverse complement strand
CCTAACCCATAGTTTATTGGCGGAACATCAACTTTCACAGCAAGTACACATTGAAACGGGTGAGCCACGAAATCATTTGCAGTCACCGATGGCAAATGTCTAGCTCTGTCTAGTTTTCAAGAAGGTGTTAAAAAACATAATTTCTAGATACTTTGCGTAAGTCCTGATTTAATTGCTATTTTCCTATCTAGACATTTGGGCCTAACCCCACTCCCCCTAACCTTATCATAAAGATACATAGCAAACTTGTAGCGACCATCAGGCAAAACGTTGAGAGCTGAATGTGGGGTTAAGCCCCTAACTACAACGTTGGGGTTTATCTGTGCGTAAGTCCTGATTTGATTGCTATTTTTCCATCTAGACATCTGTGCCTAACCTTACTGCGATGTCAAGCCTTAAATGTTGCTTTAAAACAATGGTGGGATGAGAATTTTTCAATCCTTTTAGTCAAAAATCTATGACACTACTTTAAGCTTGACACAGCACTACATCTTTTTTCAGCAGTAGAATAATATCAACATTTCAACAACCTTAACTGCCTAATTTAGTAAAAAAACATTATTTACTCTCAACAATTACCTTTAAAAACATACAGAAAAGACAATCTCTTATTAGTGCAAATCAACTAACCTTCAACCTATTTGTCAAAGTCCCAAAAATTCCCATAATTGTCTTAAAACCCTTAACTTCCGAAATACAAAAAAATCAATAAATCCTATTTTAAACATCCCTTAAAATCGGCAAAAAATATCTTTTAGCTATCCGGAAAAACTTAAAAATAAACTGGTGAATAACTTAACAGAAACATGAACCATTATTCATCAAGGCATTAACCATGAACTTTGACTCCACTGAAACATTTAACACCCAAACAGAAATATTACCCTATTTCAACCAAGAAAATCTAGAAACAATCAACACCATAATCAGTAGTGCAGAAAACATCACAGAAACAGACCTCCAACAACTAACATTAACCAATACAGAAGACCTACTCCTAGACCCCCAAAACTTAACAACATTAATCTCAGACTGGCAGGAAAATCAATCCCAACAACCATCCGACGAGAAACAAACAGACCCACTCACCGGCCAACAATTCGGCCAGATACAACGGCGCTCCGACGCTCCGGCCAATATAATCTATCCTTTTCCCGAACCTGGCGACACCCTATTAACCGCCTACAACATTGATTCGCTCAATGACAGCCAAACCTATAGCGACTTTGTAGATGGTTATTACGACGACCTTACAGATGATTATTTCGATGGCAACGATTATTACAGATTCGCCCTAGACCAAACCTCCAATATGGAAGTAGTCTTAGATAATTTACAGGATGATGCCAATCTAGAATTATTAAATAGTAACGGTCAATTATTAAAACGTTCGGTCACACCTGGTAGTGCCGATGAATTTATTTCCCAGACACAACTAACAGCGGGAGATTACTATTTGCGGGTTTATCCAGACTTTGAAGCATTTACTCCCTACGACCTAACCTTCAATTTTGAAACAACAAAATCAGAAGACTTAGCCGGAAATACTCGCCGTCAAGCTTATAATATTGGTCAATTAAATGGTGGGGAAATTTTTAATGATTTTGTGGGAGATTCTGATAAACATGACTATTATCAGTTTGAAATACAAGAAAATTCCCAATTAGATATTTCTCTAGATGAGTTAGAAGCAAATGCCAATATTAGGTTAAGAAATAGTGGCGGTCGAGTTATAGAAACATCTACTCGTGGTGGAGATAATTCGGAATTAATTTCGAGTGAGTTAGATTCGGGAGAATATTATCTAGAGGTTTACCGTGGTGGTCGTGGTGAAAATACAGAATATGAATTAAGTTTTGATGTGAGTGAAATTAACTCCGACTTAGCCGGAAATACTCGCGGTCAAGCTTATAATATTGGTCAATTAAATGGTGGGGAAATTTTCAATGATTTTGTAGGAGACTCTGACACTAAGGATTTTTACAAATTCAGGTTAAATGAAACTTCAGATGTAGAGTTAGTTTTGAG
>JBARXI010000736.1:0-1522 GCA_049647275.1 Microcoleaceae cyanobacterium | reverse complement strand
TACCATTTCTCTATGAAGTTGCGCTTAATAAAAGATGATAATTATTGGCTGAATTTGATCAGAAGAAAAATCATTAAGTGCATCGTTACAAAGAAATGGTATAACCCCCCTCCCGTCCCCCTGTGTTATCCCCCTCCCGTCCCCCTTGGAAAGGGGGAAGCCAGATGTTGCTTCGCTTTTGGTTGGATGGGGGAAGCCAGATGTTGCTTCGCTTTTGGTTGGATGGGGGAAGCCAGATGATGCTGCGCTTTTGGTTGGATGGGGGAAGCCAGTAGATGCTGCGCTTTTTATTGGATGGGGGCTAGGGGGGATCTTCAGCAGTGTACCTCACTAGCCTGGGAAATGCTATATCGCCATACATCAAGCAAGGGAAAAACTCGAATATGTTAAAATCAAATTGAAACCTCAATTACCAGGAGAAAAACAATGATCGCAGTTCCCAAATCAGATAAAATGACTCCCCAAGAATACCTCGACTGGGAGGAGAAACAACCGATTAAATATGAATATATGAACGGTCGAGTTTTTGCCATGACTGGAGGAACTATTCCTCATAATGACATTGCTCTTAATTTGGCGACGGCGTTAAAAACTCATCTGCGGGGTAAAGGGTGTAAAGTATCAATGGCAGATGCCAAACTGGGAGTATCCGAAAAAGGGTCTTTTTATTACCCTGATGTCATGGTAACTTGCGATGAAACAGACCGACGTGCGATTAAAGTTATTTATCATCCTTGCTTAGTCGTGGAGGTTTTATCTCCGGGAACCGAAGCTTTTGACAGGGGCAAAAAGTTTAAAAATTATCGCCATATTTCTACTTTAAAAGAATATGTTTTAATTGACGCGCGAGAGATGGCGGTGGAGTGTTTTCGACCTAACGAAAATGGTGTTTGGGAACTTTATAATTATGGGGAAGGGGATGAAGTAACTTTAACTTCTGTGGATTTGAGTTTTCCCATTGAGATGCTTTATGAGGAGGTAGTTTTGGAGGGAGTAGAGGAAGAATAGACAGGTGACCTTAACTTCCCCAGATGTTATAGATTTCTCAAAAAAGCGATCGCCATCTCTATATGGCCAGAAAATAGGAGCGATAGAACATCCGTTCCGCTGCGCGTTTTGCGCTTCGCAAAGCTCCGCTAACGGCTCTCGCGACATAAAAGGCGGAGCAAGTGCGACAGCTATATCGCCTATTCCAAAACACCCAAGATGGTTTTCATCGGAATGAAAAGCGAAAGTGGATTATCTTCTAAAGGAATCAAGCCATATTTTAAATAAAAAGCCTTTGCTTCCTCATCAAAAGCATCAACCGCGATCGCAAATATCCCGACTTCTGAAGAAAGGCGAACAGCTTTTTTAAAACATTCCATCAGCAAAACCTTACCTAATCCTCTACCCTGCATAGTTTTATCTACAGCCAACTTCCCTACTCTCATTGCTGGCAAAGGATAACGAGGCAATCCTTGGCGATAAGTTTCCGGCAAAGATTCGCGCTTAATTTCAGCCATACTAACAGAATAATAAC
>JBARXI010000735.1:0-3829 GCA_049647275.1 Microcoleaceae cyanobacterium | reverse complement strand
TCATCGGAATTTAGTTGTTTAAGTTCGATACTTTCTCTTGGTATTGGAAAAGTTGCAATTCGATCCAGAAGTGCTTCTAGTTGTGGCAAAACTTTAACTTGACTTCTCCAAGTATCAGGATACATAGACAATAATAACAAACCTTTTTTTAAATTGTTTGATAAATCTTTAGCTAATACAGCTACAACTTGAGCTAAAAGAAAACCATCATCATTAACACCTAAACTATCCAGTTCGTCAAAACAAATTACTGGTACTTTATAATCGCTCACAAAATTAAGAATTTCACAAGCAGCTTTTAATAACTCTGATTCTTGATTGTCATTTCTAGAATTTGGTAATCCTAATTCTTCCGCTTTAGCTGCTGCTAATTCTTCTCCAGAAAGCCAGTAAGTGGCATAAAGTTTATGAGCTTCAGAAAGAGTCCAGAAAATTGCTTTTACCAAATAAGGATTACTCATATTTGGTTTAATTTTATTTACCTTTTCAACAAAGCGATCGACTACAGTATTGGAGTATTTCTTTAACCACAAAGGAAACTGATTAATATACTGTTGAGAAGAATAATTCCAATTTCTACTTTCGTTCAATAAAGCTGTTGCTATTTCCTGCCATTGTGTCACTCCTTCTTGAGTGCCAAAAGCTCTTAAACTTCTAGTAATTCCTTTCAATAATTCCGAGCTAATTCGATTCAAGTCTTCATAATTACTAACATACACAAATAAAGCGCCACCGTCTTTTTGTAGACCGTGGCGAATTCTACTAATAATTTGACTTTTTCCTAATCCTTTATCACCTGTTATTGTCATCCCCACAGTGTGTAACTGCTCTTGCTTAATTAAATTAATCGCTTGAAAAACTGCATCAGAAGCTAGAGCATTTATTGAGGCAACATCGGGATAACTTTTACCCCATATTTGTTGCGGTCTAACCACAGTACGACCTAGAAAAGGATTATATTTTTTTATCAATTCACCTATGTTATTTTTATCGGTAGTCATAATGGATAGGAATGTAAGTTTTTAAAAAAATATCTCTACAGTAATTTTCTGGCCAAACAACGCAAACCACCTATTTCTGTAGAGATTGAATCTTCAATTTTATCAGGAGCGCTGTCTTCAACACTACCTCCTTGCAAAGCAATTATATCATCAGCCTGCATATCCAACATCCACTGATTAAATTGAGACCGACTAACCCTCTCTCCAATCTCTCGCCGTATCCGATAAATAGGTACTAAATTATCATAATTATAATCTTGATTTAACCTGTCAAAAGTTGTTAGTGCCACCTGTTTAAATTTATCATAATCAGCGATTACTATCTCGGCTAAATCAACTTCAACACTTCCCTCAATACCCGTTTCTCGTATCCATCTCAAAAGTGCATTTGCTAGCCTAGTTGCAATTACAGTTCCTTCAAAATTAAACTCTAGATTTTGTAATCCTATCCCCAACATTTGCTTTCCTATATCTGTGATATAAACCAATACAGCCCTATTTTTTGTTTCAATTTTAATTGCTCCAGCTTGCCCTAACTCCTCATATATTTCCTGATATTTACCAATTTTTTTACCGCCTTTTTTTCGTTTTACTCTACTTGTCAATTCACTCTTTTTAACTCCTTTTATTTCCTCTGATGCTCCTCCCAAATCCCATAAAGTTAACAACAAACGAGTTTTACTTATTTCGCGATCGCTTTCATCCCTTACCGTTGCTTTAGAGTTATCCAAATTACTCTCTTGTTCTCTTTCTGAACTATTATTTTCTGATGAACTATCACCAAATGAATAATTATTTGGCAGATTATTTTCTGTTGACATATTCATAACTCCTTAAATTTATCAAATAATCAATAATTGCCCCAATCTTAGCACTAAATAAGTTTCTAATTTACCAAGTCTTGAGGGATTTTTTTTATGTAAAGTAAATTTTATTTAATTATCATTGCTGTAGTTTTTATGTTATCATTTGCCAATGGCCAAATCCCCATGATATTTACTAAATTTTAGTATTTTTTACCAGATAGCTTCTATTGAAAGCCCCCGTGTTTTAAGCGGGGGATGAAAACGAGCGAGTCGTTTAGATTAGACAACTAAAGTTTTCCTGTAAGGATTCAGGGTTCAGCCGTTAATTAAGTAGATGGGTTTAATTATTTGTAAAATAGCGATGAAAATTTCAAATGCTAAAAAGCTCTTGACAACTGAACTTATACCTTCATTTTATGATTTTTCGTTTTTTTTTGCGCAGCATTCCGTAGGAAACATTTATTTATGCCTACCTACTTATCAACAATTAGTGATTAAATCATTGTCGTATTTAGGATAAATTAGTATAGAGAGATGAAGGGATAATTAAAAGCTAATACTTTAGCAGTGCTTCTCCGGAAAAAGCTGTTGAAGCAGCCTTGAGTAGGAAAAGCTGACTGCTGATAGCTAATACCTGAATCCTTACATTGTCCCGTGCTATTATTATCAACAATTAAGTTTTCCAATGCCTCTTTTAAATGTACTGTTGTCAGTAAGTTTTAGTAAGTAAAAAGCCTGAATTAATTGCTATTTTAACATTTTTGTGTGAACCATCCCACAAACTAACAAATATGGGCATATATTATGCCAGGCAATTATATTTTAAGTCGAGAAAAGGCATTAGTAAGTATGAGTTGGAAAAGCTCTACAAAAACAATAATCACTATAGCAGTCCTATTTCAGCCCTTGTAAAAATATCTCACAAAAAGGAAACAGCTCATCTGCTCCGTCAGGCAACAGAGTCTCAGATTTTTTATCTGTGTTTTGATTTTTTTATAAATGATTTAGGATTGCTATATAAAGTTTAATATTCATAGGCAGCACAACAAATGCGAAGCAACTGTGGCGGAATCATTGAGGTCTTAATTATGGTCTAATTAAAGCATTTCTTACAGGTAAAATTCTAGATAAACCAAAGATACCTAATTATAGAAAAAAGTCAGATTAGCTACAGTTAGTTATGCTTCTCAACCATTAAAACTCAAAGGCGTTCGACTCGGAGTTCCACGCTTGTAAGACTTGTAAGTGCTGGTTTGGTTTCGATAGCTTCTTCATTTCCATGGCGAGCAATCTCAATTTTTCTACTCTCAAAAAAGTGAGAACTTTACCGATAAACAGATATTTTTATTGGGAATTTGTCTATAAAAAAGAAGTAGTAGTTAAACCTCAATTAAGTCAAGAAAATGTATTAATAATCGACCATGGTCTAAATAATTGGTTGACTTGTATATCGAATGTGGGTACTAGCTTAATTGTAGATGGTAAAGATATCAAATCAATTAATTGTTATTATAACAAATAGATATTAACTATTAAATAAAATCAGCCTCAAGGTTTTTGGTCAAATAAACTAGCTGCCATTACAGAAAAACGTAATTGCTTTCCTGCGGAATGCTGCGCAAACGTACCTCGCAACCAAATGGGTTATGGGCTAAATAAAGCAGCCAGAATCGTCGTTAATCATTGTTTATAAATAATATAGGTACAATTTTTTGGGATTGGAATAAAGGTCAGAAAAATCAAATAAAATTAGGGGAAAAAATAATTCAGAATCAGAATTTGTACCAATTCCTACTGCTAGACTGAAATAGAGAATAGCTCAGCTATCGTGAGGTTTGGGAATCCCGCGTTGTTGCTTCAGCGCAAAGTCTGGAGAATGTTAAGCTTTTAACTCATAAATTGAATAGGGCGTGCAGTGCACACCCTACAAAAGCTGAAGACGAAGATGAGAGCCTGGCAGTTTTAACCCCTGGGTGAAACATGAGCCACGGGATTTATCCCGTAGTATTCTACACATTTATT
>JBARXI010000734.1:0-2147 GCA_049647275.1 Microcoleaceae cyanobacterium | reverse complement strand
ATCGCATACTACACGAAAACCAAAAGTGGTGTAGTGGTTGTCGCGCCTATCGACGTAGTTGCGAAACGCAGAACGGCAGTTATTAGGATCGTCGTACCAGGAACCGCCCCGCAGCGGTGAACGATTATTATTTCCCCCAGTTTCCCAAGCACTTCCATCTGTAGGCGCACCATTATAATTATCATGCCAAACATCCTGACACCATTCCCAGACATTCCCGTGCATATCGTATAAACCAAAAGCATTGGGTGGAAAAATTCCTACATCTGCTGTTTCTTCACGATATTTTCCTTTCGGTCCATCAGGATAAGTATAGTTACCATTAAAGTTAACTAACTCAGACGTTATAGTTTCACCAAAATAAAATGGTGTTGTTGTTCCGGCTCGACAAGCATATTCCCACTGACTCTCACTGGGTAGACTATATTTTTTACCTGTTATTTGGGAGAGCTTCTGACAAAACTCTGTCGCGTCGTTCCAATCTCCTGTTTCTACAGGGCGGTTTTCACCTTTAAAGTAAGAAGGATTATTTCCCATGACTGCTTGCCATTGTGCTTGAGTGACTGGATACTTTCCCATGAAAAATTCTGGCACATCTACATAATGTTGCGGACTTTCATTATCATATCTCCCTGCTTCTGTCTCTGGAGACCCCATGAGAAATCTACCTGCAGGAATTTTTACCATTTCTAGGGAGACTCCATTATCAAAGTTTTCTGTCATCACCTCTGCTTGACCTTGAGAGCGATTAATTATTTCTCCTTTTGTGTTGACTTTGACTGTCTCAAATTTCTGAGTCGAATTTGACGAGTGTGACCAGTTTGCTTCTGGTTGTGACGAGTCTGACAAGTTTGCTTTTGGTAGCAAAAATCTATCCCACCAATCTTTACTCAACATTGCTGCTGCAAACCCACTTCCTGCTAAACCTCCTAATATCAATATTTGTCTTCTGGTTTTATTAGGTTGGGGTTGGGATGGTGATGGAATAGTTCTGTTTGGTATCGGTGCAGGTTTCGGTGTGGGTGGGTTTACTATTGGTGTTGTTTGATTTGATACTGGTGTTGGAGTGGGTGTTGGGGTTGGGGGGGTTACTATTACTGTGGTTTTTGCTTTTGATGGCTGTGTCGATGTGGATGGGTTGATATCTTTTAATACTTCTAACACTTCTGTCGCATTTTTATAACGCTCCCGAAAATACTCTTGCACCATCTTATCTAATATATTTGCCAGGCGATCGCTCACTTGTGCTTGGTTTTGCCAGATAATATTTCCTGTATTTGAATCTGTGGGTAGTTGTTTGGGCGACATTCCTGTAAGCGCTTTTATTCCTACCATTCCCACTGCATAAATATCGCTACTTAGTTTTGGTTTGCCGTTACTTTGTTCGCTTGGCATATAACCGGGTGTTCCGACTGCTATAGTTAAAGTTGTTGTTCCTTGTTGGTTAGCTGTGGTTAGTACACTTATTTCTTTTACTGCTCCGAAGTCTATTAATACTATTTGATTATCTGACTTACGACGCATCAAATTTTGTGGCTTAATATCTCGGTGAATAATTCGATTTTTATGAACTACTGTTAATGCTGATAATATTCCTTTAAGTAGGGCGATGGTGTAAGACTCGCTTAATTTTTTTCCTGGTGTTAGTTCTTTACTTATGTCTTGCCCATTTACATATTCTTGTACTAGGTAAAATTCTGTTCCTTCCTGGAAATGGGCAAATAGTTTTGGTATTTGGTCTGAGTCACTGCCTAATTTGTATAAAGTTTCTGCCTCTCTCTCAAATAACCTTTGAGCAATTTTCAAAACTCCTGGGTCTGAACTTTTAGGTGATAGATGTTTAACTACACATTTAGGTTTTCCTGGTAAGTCTAAATCTTCAGCTAAGTAGGTATCGCCGAATCCTCCGCTTCCGAGAGATTCAATAATTTTGTAGTGATTTCTCAGGATTTTTCCAGGCTGCATGATTTTTTCAGTTATCAGTTATCAGTTATCAGCTACTAGATGATTTTTTCATTTATTGAGACTTCATCTGAATACTGCCTAGCAGGAAAATAGGTTTTTTTGGCCTAATTTGTTTGAGTATATATGAGCGCACCTTTTCCATTATGATTAGAATATCATGTCAAGTTTTTTTTTGCAAGTAA
>JBARXI010000733.1:0-15947 GCA_049647275.1 Microcoleaceae cyanobacterium | reverse complement strand
GTTTGTGGAATTTTTCTTTCTTCCCTGTTCCCTCTTGCCTCTTATATCATGTCCGGTTAATAGCGTGATAAAATCTTCCTTCTTCCTTCTTTCTTTCCTCCTGACTCCTGACTACTGACTCCTCTGTGCTTATTTATAACTATTCAACCGGACATGGTATTATCTCTTATCTCCTGACTCCTAACTAAAAAAACGATCTTCATTGACAAAGATACGTTTAGGGGTTCTATATTGTTGCGATACTTGAAAAATATACACTTATAAAAACGGTGGAAGTTGCCACAAGTGCGGTTCAAATTCTGTGAGGGAATTAAGAATTTGATGGGCAGAATAAAATAAGCTTTTATCCATATCAGGATCGGGCACAATAACTACAGACATTCCTGCTGCTAAGGCTGCTTCCATTCCTGCTAAAGAGTCTTCAAATACTAAACAATTTTTTGGGGAAATTCCTAATCTTTTGGCAGTTATTAAGAAAATATCTGGGGCTGGTTTGCCACGTTTTAGATTGGGGTCATCTCCGACGACAATATCATCAAATAATCTGAACCATTCTTGATGATTTTTTGTTTTTAAATTAAATGGTTCACGGGAAGAACTTGTAGCTATAGCTTGAGGAATTTTATTTTGATATAAATGTTTAGTGAGATGAACTGCACCTGGCATTGGTTGAGCTTCAGGAAAGCGTTGATATGTGAGACTGTTTCTTTTTTGAAGATAATCTTCTGGAGTAACAGGGAGGTCTAATAGTTCGACAATTGCTGTTGCTGAATCTATCGATTTTCTGCCTGTAATTTGACATTTAATATCTTTGTCAAAAACCTTGCCATAACAGTTTGTAATTTCCCAATTTACTTGAGCATGAATTGATTCTGTATCTAGTAGTAAACCATCTAGGTCGTAAATAACATGGGTGATTTTTCTAAATTTTTTCATATTAATTATCTTTGATAAATTGGTGAAACTAATTGTAAAAAAAGAAATGATTGATAGTTAATCTAATACTAAATTAAAATGATGCTGCATATAATCAAGATTTCCAGCATAATTGACCGTAGATAAACCCAGATTAAAGACGGATAAATTAATAAATTTTATACTTCTGTGCCAAAGCTGTTTCATTCTAAACTGTGCCATTTTATGTATTTAGGAAAACAGGTTATTTCCAGCTCTTAGATAATTTATCTTGCGCTGCCTAAAAATAAATAAATTCATTGCCAAAATTCACAATAAAATGACTCTGCTTCTGTGCCGCCTTACATAAAATTGGTATAAGTTAGGTAACCGTTAAAAATTCTTGTTATGAAAAGGCTGGAGGCAGAGGAGATAAAGGAAGAGGTTTTTGAGCTACCTTACTTTTTTACCGAATAAATAATTAAGGTTTAAAGCCTCTCCTTGGCTGCGCCACGGGCTATCGCCCTAAAAGTGGGAACAAGAAAAATTTTTCCTTTTAGTCAATCCAATTCGTTTCAAACAGAGGTAATAATTAATAATTAATTATTGAAATACTTGGATTTTTTTGTACCTCCTTACTTAGCAGTTCTATTTGAGTGCTAAATTTTTCTAGGAGTTTTTAGGTTGTAGGTGGCTTTGTGAAAGAAATTATTCTGGTAACAACCTCATCAGTTAGTCAGAAACTACTTCAAAATTAAAATATTCTTGACAACTATACCACCTAAATAACTTTGGTCTAAAGCCTTATTACATAATTTAATGATTTACTCCTGTTGCACTAATAAATTTACTGCTCAACACATTTCCAATATTACTAATTACCATTGCCTGATATACTATTTTGGTAAAGTATTTTAAATCCGGAGTTTTTTTACCTATAACTTTAGCTTGGTTATCCCACATTCTTAATTGTACCGCCTCTTTTGCATAGGGTTTATGAATAAATTGGGCAGCAGTCTGAGGAGAAAATACTCCTCCTTGTAGTTCTAAATTTATTTGAGAAGCTGGTGATAAAGTAGAAAAATAGTCAGGTTTTATCGCACAGAGATAACGTTTTGCTTCTACATGAAGGAGAATTGGTTCTGTTATAGCTTTCCCAAATAAATGTTTTAAATATTTCACACTCAGGTATTCGTGATGGTTGTTAAATCTCCTATTTCCACCATCTTCTCCTAAATTGTGAACTAGATGCCCAATGTCGTGAAACAAGCAAGCAGTAATTAGTTCTTTACTAGCACCACAAGCTTCTGCTAATGTAGCACATTGGAGGGCGTGTTGTAGTTGAGTAACAGATTCTTGAGTATATTTACAATCGCCTTTTAAGGATAAAATTTTGATAATTGTTTCTAGATTTGGCTTCATAGTTATAAATAATTTAGTTACTTTTAAGCAACTTTGTTTTACTTGGGATAAAATTCAAATAAAAAAAATAGTTAGTTAAAATTAGCCTAATTTTTTAATTTTTATCTTAACTATTATTGATTATTGATTTGCTGTGATTGCTGTTCTACCAGAGGAAATTTTAGGCACAGACAATTCAGTAATTGAGGGAATAGCAATATTTACCATTGCCTATCTGTGAAGAACGTTATAACTGTGCTGTTCAATTTTTCAATTTGATTGGGTTAAGATAAAGTATATACTGAGTTTTCTCCTGACTAGTTGCTCATTTACTATACCAATCCTAAGATAATTTGTAAAACTTGGCTAGGGGTAATCCCCCTTTATTGCCCCTCAATGTTGAATCTGTTTGATAATAATTAAGTAACTAGAGCCTCAGTAGTTTTTTGTGACATCAGATTAAATGACTTGATTCTAAATATTTGTCCCCAGGGCAAATCTTACTATATTAGAAATATTAGAAATATTATAAATATTAGCAATCAACAATGAACCCCCATAAATAATGGGATTTACCAACTTTGCTGATTCCTTATTCTTTCTTTTAAAAAAATCAACCAATACGATAAATATCAATAATTACTGAGATGAAATTGGGAACAATAAGTGCTTAGGCAAAATTAATTACACAGTTCTCAATGTAATAATAAGTCGCTGTATTCTTTGAGTCTAAGATATTACAGCGTTTGTTGTTTTATCTGTTGACAAGGTTACTAATTTTGCATGACTACTTATCATCATCATGTACCGTAATTACATCAGCACATTTTCCAAGTTATAAAGTGATAAACTACCCCTATTGTGAGACAAAGTAATAGTTTGATCTGGATTGCCGATCGCTAATTTCATAGCTTCATACACAGATTTACTCATTTGAAAACCAATAATAAAAACCGATTGCAATAAACTGCATTACACATAGTCTGAAGAAATTACATCTACCAAATCTTCCTCTACTAATTCCATTGCTGATACATTCCCAGAATAAGAATCTCCTAATACTAAATTTAGCTTAGCATTTTTTTGCTCTGGCAACTTTAGGCGTTAGTTTGTATAAATCTGTTCGTTAATGGTTAGTTAATTAACGGTTAATCTCGAACTTAACAAATTATAATTTTTCATTTGTATATAATCACCTAAATTGCTGTTAAAGTTTAGGAGCAGTTTTGACAGATATATTTATATGATAGTACATATAGTTTTGTTCAAGTGGCAGCCAAATACTTCACCGGAAAAAATTGCTTCAGTTATGTCAGCTTTGAGAGGAATGAAAGGGGAAATTTCGGAAATAATTGATTTATCCTGTGGCGATAATTTCTCAGAAAATTCTCAGGGTTTTCCAAATGGTTTGGTGGTGAAATTTAAAGATAAAGCAGCTCTTGATGCTTATGCCAAAAATTCCCATCATCAAGAAATTATTCAGACTTTAATTAAGCCAATTTTAGCAGATAAAATCACTGTTGATTACGAATTTTAACTCGCTTCGTTCGTTTTGCTGCGCGACATTAAATGAGCAGCATTCCGGAGAAAAAAAACAGGGAAGAAGAGAAATTACAGTAATATCATGTCCGGATAAGAGCTTGATAAAAAACTTTCTCCTCTTCTTCTTCTTATTTCTCCTATTTTCTTCCTTTTTCTTCCCTCCTGACTTCTGTAAGTCGCCAATCCGACGGGTCCCCTACCTGACTCCTCTGTGCTTATTTATAAGTATTCAACCGGACATGAGATAAAAGGGAAAAGTCTTAACTTTCTCCTTTTTTTATTTCCTAAATCAAGAATAACCATACAATACAAGAAAAAAATTTGGTACTTTTCAATTTAAATGGATTGAAATCTTCTTGAAAATTGATATTAGGGAGAAAGCTGAAGGAAAACTCCATAAATAAATCCTTTAGCGCCACGAGAGAATGGTGGCGGTCTGGGGATTTGTGTCTCTAAATAACTCTTTTTTTTTTGCTTTCCATATAACAATCCTAAATGATTTGTAAAATCTCCAAGAATATATAAAAAGTCAGAAACTCTGACCGAAAAAATCAGGTTTCAAGCCTCCCTTTTTAAGGGGATCAAAAAGAAAACCAGGCATCTTAAAGCCTTTTGCTTAAGCCAGAGGTACTGTTAACGCAGTTCCTCTGTAAGATGTTAACTGAAATGACCTCAGATGAGCTATTGCTTAATGGCAAGATATTTTTTTAATCCTCCTAAATAAATAGAATTCTCATAGATTAATCTAGAGACTTTCAACCATTTTTTTTCGTAATTAGAATTGTTTCTTGCTGTTGGAAATATCAAAAGTAAGTGATGAGTTTTTTTTTATTATTTTTTTCTACACCCCACACTTTTTCGTTTGAACATAAGCAGTAAAATTTTTAATATCGGGACTTTAGTTAAAAACACCATAAAAATAGCCTCAAAACCTTATATAGCAAAGATTTAACCTCAAAAAAGCTTTTTTATTGATATATCTAGTGGAGGATGGCGGAAATAACTAACCAGTTAAAAAACGTTTAAAAGCTTGTACAATAACCTTTCTTCCCTTCTGCCTTCCCCCTTTCAAAGGGGGGTAGGGGGGATGCCTTCTGCCTTTTTGCACTAGGTTTTCCTGCGGAATGCTACGCAAAGAGCCATTTTTAGCCTGTAGATGTATTTCTCCTGCCATGTCTAGTTTTCAGCTATTTTTGCCCTTAAAAATATCAAAGTCCCGATATTTGGTATTAGTTCTCGAACGTGGAAAATTATGCTCGAACAATACTAACTAGCTTTGCGCTTTTATCGCATCCAAGAGTGAATTTGGTTCATCTAAGAATAAAATTGGATAATTAACTAAAAAATAACAACTCAATTTGATATATTGATTATATTCTGATGTATCATCAGGTTTTTAATTATCTATCAAACGTGCATTCCTGAAGGTAACATCTGGCATTTTAGGAGGTGGAGGAGAAATCTCTAGAGATTCTATATTCTGAAAAGGTATGATTAAAAGTCGGTCTTCTAACTCAATCATCAATTCTCTAGAATTTAAGAGTTTTTGTAAATAACTGGCCAGTTTAGTCAAGTTTGATTGTACCTCTGGAGTGAACTCAAACTTTTGCTCAACTCCGCTAATATACCTGACAGTAAGAGTAAATTTAAGTAATTCAGTCATATAATTTTCTAACTCAAAGCTCTATAATAGTTATCTGCCTTACGGTTATGTCCATAATAACTGGTTATTAAAAAATATTTAAGATATTATGAACCATGAAGCACTACCACTTTACATCCAAATTGCTGAAAAATTACCTCACAACATAAATCAGAGAATTTATCAAGTACAAGTAGGGGATAAATTACTGACAGAATCTCAACTAAGCACTCGCTTCTCAAAAATAGCTCTCAATCTTACCCATATTCCCTGAGCAGATTTATCAAACTTTCTCATATACCAATTCCACGCTTCTGGCAAACTCAAAAGTCGTAAGATAAAAGCTCATGGCTATAATATTAAACAACATTAAATCACCTCTTAAATATCTATGAAATATTCCGCATCTACATCTACTAAAAAATCTCCCAAAGCCAAACA
Organism: Microcoleaceae cyanobacterium; assembly: GCA_049647275.1. Taxonomy (GTDB): domain Bacteria; phylum Cyanobacteriota; class Cyanobacteriia; order Cyanobacteriales; family Microcoleaceae; genus JASJEE01. Next base: position 10,027 of record JBARXI010000733.1, on the reverse strand, counting down.
AAATCAAACAGAAGATTCCCTTATACCCAACGCCGACTACAGTCAAATAGACACTAGCAAACTGTCAGAAATGATGCAGCGTTATGTCGAAGTCAAACAACAATATCCCCACGCTTTATTATTATTTCGAGTCGGTGACTTTTTTGAATGTTTTTTCCAGGATGCTGTGACTATCGCGCGAGAATTAGAATTAGTACAAACCACAAAACATGGAGGCAAAGAAATTGGCAGAGTACCCATGACCGGAGTGCCTCATCATGCTGTAGAAAAATATGCAGCCATGTTAGTAGAAAAAGGTTACGCTGTTGTAGTTTGCGACCAAGTAGAAGATGCTGCTATTGCCAAAAAAGAAAATCGCCAAGTCAAACGAGAAATAACCCGCATTCTCACCCCCGGCACTCTCACCGACGACGGAATGCTCAAAGCTCGCTACAATAATTACCTCGCTGCAGTCGTTATAGCCAAAAATCATTGGGGTCTTGCCTACACCGACATTTCCACGGGAGAATTTCTCACCATCCAAACCCAAGGTTTAGAGCAACTGACTCAAGAATTGATGCGTTTGCAACCGTCAGAAATTCTCTTTCCCACCAACGCTCCTGATATCGGTTTTATGTTACGACCGGGAGAAAAGTCAGACCACCTTCCCGAATGTCTACCTGATTCTTTTTGTTATTCTTTTCGTCCGCAGCAACCCTTTACTTTAGGGGAAGCAAAGGAAAGACTGTTAACAGAATTTCAACTAGCATCCCTAGAAGGTATCGGTTGCGAACATATTCCACTGGGGGTGAGAGCTGCTGGCGGTTTGTTGGAATATCTCGAAGAAACTCAAAAGGAAAATCAAGTTCCACTACAACGTCTGCGGAGCTATACTTTGGCAGACTTTTTGATTATCGACCACCAAACACGCCGGAATTTGGAAATTACTCAAACAGTCAGAGATGGCAGTTATCACGGCTCGCTGTTGTCGGCGATCGACAAAACTAGCACTGCAATGGGTGGGCGAGCTTTACGACGCTGGTTGCTCCAACCACTTCTGAGTTTGAAGGGTATTCGCGCTAGACATGACACTATTGATGAGCTGCTCGAAAATAACGATCTGCGTCAAGATATTCAAAAAATATTGCGTCAAATTTACGATTTAGAACGTCTAACTGGTCGTACTGGAGCTGGCACTGCTAATGCTAGAGATTTAGTTTTTTTAGCTGATTCTTTAACTAAACTTCCTGAACTTTCTGCCTTAGTATCTGAAGGTAATTCTCCTTATTTAAAAGTCTTGCAAAATCTCCCACCAATTCTACAAGAGTTGGGAGAAAAAATTCATGCCAATTTAGTAGAATCTCCTCCTCAACATTTGAAGGAAGGTGGTTTAATTCGCCCTGGTATAAATGATAATTTAGATGAGATGCGGAGGTTAGCAGAAGAAGACCAACAATGGATTGCTAATTTGGAAGTTACGGAAAGAGAAAGAACGGGAATTGCTAATTTAAAGGTTGGTTATAATAAGGCTTTTGGTTATTACATTAGTATTTCTAAATCAAAGGCAGATTTGGCTCCGGCTGATTATACTCGCAAGCAAACTTTGACTAATGAGGAGCGTTATATTACTGAGGAGTTGAAGGAAAGGGAAGTTAGGATTTTGACAGCGCGTGACGATTTAAATCAACTGGAATACGATATTTTTGTGAGTCTGAGAAGTGAGGTAGGGGAACACGCTGAAGCTATTAGAAATATTTCTCGTGCTGTGGCAGCTATTGATGTTTTATGTGGTTTGGCAGAGGTGGCGGTTTATCAAAATTATGTCCGTCCGACTATGGTTGATAGTCGAGAATTGAAAATTGTTGAAGGTCGTCATCCGGTGGTGGAAAAATATTTGCCTGCTGGTTTTTTTGTACCGAATACTTCCATATTGGGGAGTAAAAATATGGAGGAAAATAATTCTGGAATTACTCCCTATTCTGCGCCGGATTTGATTATTTTAACAGGGCCGAATGCTAGTGGAAAAAGCTGTTATTTACGACAGGTGGGATTAATTCAATTAATGGCGCAAACTGGTAGTTTTATTCCGGCAAGTTCGGCAATTTTAGGAATTAGCGATCGGATTTTTACTCGTGTTGGAGCGGTGGATGATTTGGCTACTGGTCAATCAACTTTTATGGTGGAGATGAATGAAACAGCAAATATTCTGAATCATGCTACTGAAAAGTCTCTAGTTTTGCTGGATGAAATTGGTCGGGGAACGGCAACTTTTGACGGAATTTCTATTGCTTGGTCGGTGGCTGAATATTTGGCAACGGAAATAAAAGCCCGGACAATTTTTGCTACTCACTATCACGAATTAAATGAACTTGCTTCTATTTTAGATAATGTGGCAAATTATCAAGTAACGGTGAAAGAGTTGCCAGATAAAATTGTCTTTTTACATCAAGTACAACCTGGTGGAGCGGATAAATCTTATGGTATTGAAGCGGGAAGGTTAGCAGGTTTACCAGATTCGGTAATTGCACGAGCAAGACAGGTAATGCAGCAAATTGAAAAGCACAGTAAAATAGCTATTGGTTTGCGCAAAGGAGTTAAGAAAAAAGAAGAGGAAGAGGTTATTAGGGTGGAGCAGTTAGATATTTTTAGTGAAGAATTTGGAGATAGTTTGTTATAAAGAAGGGAATAGGGAATAGCAAAATTTGTAGGGTGCGTTAGATGGCAAAAATTTAGACGGTGAAAAGCATTTCATAATCCGTCGTAACGCACCATTTTACTCCCCATTCCGAATTTAATATGAGAGGTTAATTTTATGACAGTTTCATCAGCTAATACCCAATCTTTTGTGAAACTTATTGAATACTTAAATTGTGATGCTCTTGATAGCGATCGCTTATTAATTTCTACTGATATAAGCTGGAATATTTATGAAAATTTATTAAATTATTTGGGAAATTCACCTTATTTCAAGGTTATTTATCATCGAGGAACTTTACAAATTATGTCTCCTAGCAGTCGCCATGAAATTTACAAGAAAATGTTGGGGATGTTGGTAGAAAATTATTGTTTAGAAACAGGGATTCATTTTTATCCGTTGGGTTCTACAACTTTGAAATCTCAAGAGAAATTAAAAGGAATTGAGCCAGACCAATGTTATTGTATTGGTCGTAAAAAAAATATTCCCGATTTAGCAATTGAGGTTGTTATTACTAGCGGAGGAATTCAAACTTTAGAAATTTATCAAGGCTTAGGTGTTTCGGAAGTTTGGTTTTGGCAAAATGGAGAATTACAGGTTTTTTGCCTAGAAAATTCTGAATATTTGCAGAAAAACAATAGTCAGTTATTGCCAAATCTCGATTTAGATTTATTAGTTAGTTATTTAGATTGGGAGGATACTTTTGATGCTATTTGGGATTTTAAAGCAAAAATTAAAGGGCAATGAATCACAAGATTGGGATAAGCCAATCTAAACTTGAATCTTATCGGGCAATGTGTGTTATCTTTGCTTCTCTGTTTATCCGTACTCAAATCTCTGTATAGGATATTTTTAAATAACAAAATAAAACAGACTAGAAACCTGTGCCACTAAAAATTGTATGAGCTTCCTATTTTCCTCAATCCTTTTTTTCATCCTCACAAACCCACATTGAATAAGTAAAATTTATTTTGAGCGATCGGATTCATTTTTTATTTGTGGAGCGGGAATTATTTCTTGAATTGGCTTTACCCATTCTGGTAATCCAGATGGATATAACTTAGGATAAATAATCAGTAAAATAACCCCGATAATAGCACAAATAAATTTGAAAATATATTCCCCATTCTGCCCCCAAGTAAATAAATTTAAAACAAATCCAAACTTTTTCGGTTTCTCCATTTTTGGCTGAGGAGAACTTGCTGTTACTTTATCTCTGATATTACTCTCATCACCCAATACATTCCCCATCACATTTCCATCTTTATTTTCTATTTTCCGGCTTTGGTCATTGACAATTTTTTCAGCTATAGTTTGACTGCCAATAACATGACGATCGTGAATATGTATTACCGAGTCATTATGATTATTTATTGTATAGTTTCTAGGATGGCTAGCTTGGAAAAATTCCCTACTCATGCCACTATCTATCACATCATCAATTAAACTTCGTATATCAACTTCATCATAGGGATAATTATCGCAGTTAGTTTTTTGTCTGCCATTACTTTTCCATTCTTTTAATTTCTCAAATTTGTAGAAGTGAGGATTCTGATTATTTTTACAAGTTGCACAATTACAAGGAATTAATTTATTATATTTGAGTCGATTATTGTAGGAACTATGAATTTTATCCAACTCGTGAGTCACAATAGTCATTAAATCTCGTTTTTGCTGCCCAGAAATCCTAATTTTTATTTCTCTCTTACCGTAATATTCAATAACTTCTGCCCTGGCTCTATTTTTCTTGAGAATAACTCCACTTTTCCAAACATATTTCTGCTCCTCAATATCCTCGTGCATCGCCACAATAAACTGAGTAATTATTCCCTTGGGCATAAATTCGTAAGTGTAACGTAAAATCAGATTATTATTTTCATCCCAATCATATTCTGGTTGAGCTTCTGTTAGAAGTTGAGGCGCAATATAGGTTTGAGAATTACCAGGGATTTTATAGCAAAGTTTAAATTTAATCATTAATTGCAGTAGCTCGTCGTGCATATTGGCATATTTTGATTCATGCCAAATATTGGTTAAATCATCCTTGGTAAATTTGCCAAAATTATCATAAACTTGCGAATTATCTAGTGCTTTATAAACTGCGGCTGTTCCCCATTCTGGTTTGAGAATAACTGTTTTATTTAACAACTGGTCATCTTGAAAGTGAAGACAAACTCCTAGATCGTGTAAATAGCCAATTAATTGTAATTTATCCTCTCGTTTCTTAAACCCATTCTCTTCGCAAATGGATAAATATTTTTCTAGACTAATATAGTTACGAGAATCTGTTTCTAATACTTCACGGACTTTTTTCCAAGTCTTAGGAATAGCACTACCAATATGAGGTAATTTACTAATGTAATGTTGGATTTCTGTTCTAATTTCTTCTAAACCTCGGTTAGTGGCAAGATTAGTCGCTAAGATTTCTTTGATATTAGAAAATTGACCTTGCAATACCCGTTGATTAATTTCCCGTTTCCGTTCTTGTTTCTCATTTTTGATAATTAATACAGGGCTATTATCGCTCAACAATTCTGCTACATTCAGCCAATAATAAAAATCTGTATCTTCTTTGCGGGTATCAGCGACAAGGATATATAGGGAGCGTTTGGTCAGAAAAAATTGGTGAGTAGCATGATAAATTTCTTGTCCGCCAAAATCCCAAATATTCATCTGAAAGTTGTGTTGGTTTTTGGTGAGGAAATTCCACTGATGAACTTCAATTCCTTTAGTCGAATCTTCATCTTTTAATTGATAGTCTGGGTTTTGAATTTTATTAGCTAGAGTTGTTTTACCTGCTCCCGCTTCTCCAACAATTAGTAATTTTGCTTCATAGAGATAATCTGTTCCTTCTTCTTCTATTTGTCGGAAATACTTTTTAATTGCTGTTGTTCCTTTTTGAGCAATTTCTATTGGTGGACTTTCTAGAGGATTAGCACTTAAATAAAGCAAAGTTAACTTGGTAATTTGAGTAATTGATTCCGGAATACTTGTTAATTGATTATCACTTAAATTAAGCACAATTAAATTGGTGAGCTGAGAAATTGATTCTGGAATACTTGTTAATTGGTTACTACTTAAACCAACACGAGTTAGATTGGTGAGCTGAGAAATTGATTCCGGGATACTTGTTAATTTATTTATACTTAAAGTAAGCCTAGTTAAATTCGTAAGTTGCGTGATAAATTTCGGAACGTTTTTGAAGTTATTAGCACTTAAACCAAACCAAGTTAATTTGGTAAGTTGAGAAATTGATTCCGGGATACTTGTTAATTTATTACCACTTAAATCAAGCCAAGTTAAATTAGTGAGTTGAGAAATTGATTCCGAGATATTTGTTAATTCATTATCCCTTAAATCAAGCCGAGTTAAATTGGTAAGTTGAGAAATTGATTCCGGGATAGTTTTTAATTTATGACCTCTTAAATTTAATACTTCTAGCTGCTCTAATTCCCAAACCTCAGTAGGAATTTCAGTTAATTTTTCATCATCTCTGCTAAATAAATAATTACTTAAGTCTAACTGCTTAAGTTTTTTATCTTTAGCAGCTTGTATTATTATTTGAAAACGTTGTGGTATCTGATTCTGCTGATTTTTTTTAGGAGAAGTCATAGCTCAATAAAATATTTTTTACCATCATTGTAATACCTACAAATACAAACTTTGATTTTCCATAACCATCAGAACATTCTTACTTCAACCCAACCTACAAAAAATTATGATAGATAACCACCCTATCCTTTAGCTAAAAATTTTCTGAGTATTTCAGTAATGTGCTAGAATACCATTTATAGTAAAAATCATATAATAGTTACTAAATTAAAAAACTAAGACGTTGTAGTTATAACCGCCTTATTTCTAACTACAGTAAAATCTACTAAATTAAAAAACTAAGACGTTGTAGTTATGACCGCCTGATTTCTAACTACAATATATCTGTAGAGTGCGTTGCCACAACCCAACCTAGAAAAAACTCTGATACATAACCACCCTATCCTTTAACTAAAAATTTTATCAGTATTTCAGTAACGTGCTAGAATACTATTTTAGTAAAAATTATATAATAGTTACTAGATTGAAAAACTAAGACGTTGTAGTTATAACCGCCTTATTTCTAACTACAGCAAAAGCTACTAGATTGAAAAACTAAGACGTTGTAGTTATAACCGCCTTATTTCTAACTACAGCAAAATCTACAACAGGAGAAAAACTAAGACGTTGTAGTTTTCAGTGCCTGATTTGTCACTACCACAAAAGCTATAACAACAGAACTTTCTTAATTCAGCCCAACTTACAAAAAATTCTTATACTTTTACTTCTCCCCCACTCCCCTACTCCCCTAAGTCCCTATTCCCAAGAAATAGCAAGATTTTGGACAGGAATAAAATAGGATTGCTATATGTAACAATAAAATATTATCAGTAATAAAAAAGAGGTATGAAATGAGAATTATACAAACAAAAGGAACAGTGAAAAATGGAGAAGTAAAAATTACTGTTCCTCCAGAGTTTAGTAATGGTGAAATAGACATTATTCTTGTTGCCAAAAATGAGCCAGATGAATTTGAGATTATGCGGGAAATAGTAAAAGCTAAAGGATATGATTCTCAGGAAAAAATACTCGATTTAATTAAGAAAGTTAAATTAGAAATGCTTCAGGAAAAAGATAGAATAAAATAATGTCTGAAATCAAACGTTTATGTCTTGATACAAATGTTTATATAATCGGCATTCAAAAAGCTAATTCAGATGAGGCCAAAATTATTGAGTCTATAGGTTACTATGGTAAACAATATACTCAAATTGAAGCTGAAATTATTTTGTCTCCTGAGTTAATTGACCAAATCCGGCGAGTGGGTAAATATTTATGGAATAAAGACAAAGCAGGTCTAGTTCTTGGTCTTATTTGGTCAAATCTAAACATCTTTTATGTAACCCCTAATGCAGAGTGGTGGAATCTCTTAAAAGTGAAATAACAGGAAATATCCCCACAGAAGATATAGAAGTTTTTCTTACAGCTAAGTTTGGGTTAACAGATTGTTTTGTCTCTTCTAATAGAGAACTAATTAAAGCGATCGCTGATTTTGAGTGTTTAACTCCAGATGTTTTTATCAAAAAATATCTTAAATAAATCTAGAAAGCGGAAATGTTTTTCCAACCCTTCCCTGTTCCCCGCTATAATTGATAACTTCCTTAAAAATAAAAAGTTTTATTATGACAACCGAACAAAAAATTGCTAATTTATTTCAAATGACTGATGAGGTTTGGCAAGGTCATACTAATCCCTGGAGCGTATCGACTAGATACTCAGTTTTACCTTTAATTATTGTCTCTATTTGGAGTCGAATTTGGATTAATTGGTGGTGTTTAATTCCTATTTTTCTATCTATTATTTGGACTTGGATAAATCCCCGAATTTTCCCCAAACCAACTTCAACTAATAATTGGGCTTCTAAAGCAGTTTTGGGAGAAAGAGTATGGTTAAATCGCGAAAAAATTGAAATTCCCAAACATCATTTCCCTGTAATTAGAATTACTAATTTGATTTCTCTTGCAGGCTTACCATTTTGTATTTGGGGATTAATTCAGTTAAATATTTGGGCGACTTTCTTAGGAGTTATTCTGGTAATTTTAGGTAAAACTTGGTTTCTCGATCGCATGGTTTGGTTATACGCAGAAATGAAAGATGCTACTCCTAAATATCGCAGTTGGTTATATTAGTTATACATTTTAGAAATTAGGATAGGCAAGGCACGCCCTAATCCTAATACACATCTCCACCAAAAGAGGGAGCACCGGAGCACCGGAGAAATAATTGATGATTTCTGGGTATGGGATTGATTTTATTTTTAATTATTGGAGATATCTAATAATAATATCGTTTAATCTCAAAAATCTACTCTGAAAAACCTGAAATGGGAAACTGTACCTAATAAGTCCGAGAAGTGCTATATCTGGTGGAGATTAAATATTTCTTTTCTAAAACCTTTATAGCTTTATAGAGACATTCTATGGAACGTCTCTACATTCTTTCTCAAAGATATTCCTTAGTTAGTTAATAAATGAAGAGATTCCCAGTTCAGTACATCTTGTAAAAGAGCTTGATAACCTGCTATATTAGGATGAATTCCATCAGAACAAAGATGCGATCGCCACCAATTTTCTCCCCGACTTAACCATTGTTCAAACACATCTAAATAGGGAATTTTTCGTTTCACACAAGCTAACCGAGTTGCCTCTTTATATATGTATTGGTCGTCATGACTATAATACAAACAATTCTGGAAAGGCATTTTCGCTGGATCGACAGGAATCATTCCGACAAATAGCACAGGACAAAGTTGTTTTGAGGTATCTAATAAATTATCTAAAATTGTTTTAAATTGAATAAAGTCGGTATAATAGCGACCATCAGGTTTTTGGACTCTGGCAGAATCATTTACCCCTACAGAAAGAATAATAATATCCGGTTCACGATTTCTTAATTCTCCCCGGTTGCGAAACTCATGTTCAAGACGTTGTTCTACTTGTAAAACACGGTTTCCCCGGACTCCCAAATTATATAGTACATGACCCGGACTATCTGGTAACATCCATTGCCGTCGTAGTCTTTCTACCCATCCACCACCGTCATGATCGCCAAAGCCATAAACTAAACTATCTCCCAAAGCAACTATTTTGAGGGGAGAATGAAGGGTTTGAGAAAAGTGCTTTGTAGTCGAAGGAGTCGCTATTAACATAAGTAATAAAAATCAATGAAATAGTATAAATTTATTAATATTATTTTTTAAATCTTAACCAAAGATTATAGCATTAACTAGGCAATTCTGCCAAATATTGACTAATTTATTAATATTGTTAAACCTACATTTAGGACTTCAAAACGTAGTATATAAAGATTAGGAGTCAGGAGTCCAGCAGGGAATAAAGCGTGGTTTGTATAACAGTAGTAATAAAACTAAGCAATGGGGATTTATCTTAGAATCCCTAGTGACTTTAGTCAGAGATAGTAGTCAAAGAGTATAAATAGTTGATAAAAATATAGTCAAATATGACATATCCTTATTTTGTTGGTGTTACCCGAACTGGATGTTAGCGAAGCTCCTCCGTTAGCGCAGCTCCTCCGCAGGAGGCAGGAGGCACTACAACATTACGCCAGTTGCTTCAAGTCGGGGGACCCGCCCAACGCACTGGCTTCTCTATCCCATAGCTAAAAGCAAAAGGGAGCTGCTTTTTTCATAATGTTCAAAGAACCGTTAACATCTGCATTGATTAATCTACCGCTACCTGTTCGATATAAACCCCGTTTAACCCTTTTGCCACTGAAAGTTGACAAATTTTTCTCACCTCTTTT
>JBARXI010000732.1:0-15005 GCA_049647275.1 Microcoleaceae cyanobacterium | reverse complement strand
TCAGGCAAATAGAAACTACTTCTAGTTAAGTTGTCACATAGGTTTCAACCTCTACTATTGCGTATGTCACAATAGACAGTTTTTCAGTTTTTGAAAATATAAAAATAAATAACTGTCTAGGAATTACATCTTCTAGCTCAGGTAAATAGAAACCACTTCTAGTTGAATTTCTGTCAGAGCTTCACCCTATACTATTGCCTATGGCAAAATAGCTAATTTTTAGCTTTTTAAAAATAAATTCTTGAATATAGGACTGTATATATATGTGGAAAAAAATTGCCGAACATATCACCCAAGTAACCGGAGAAAAATTTGAAGTCAGCAACCATCATTCAGTTGGTGGAGGTTGCATTAACACTGGTTATAAACTGACCGATGGAAATCGCAACTATTTCGTCAAACTAAATCAAGCCTCCCAAGTAGCAATGTTTGAAGCAGAAGCTTTAGGGTTAAAACAAATGTGCCAAACCCAGACTATTCTCCTGCCAAAATCAATCTGCTATGGCACCGAAGGAAATAATTCTTATATTGTCTTGGAATGGCTAGACTTAGACGGTCGTAGTAACGATAAATCTTGGGAAGAAATGGGGCATAACTTAGCAGCTTTGCATCATTATCAGAGTAAAAGTGAATTTGGTTGGGATATTAACAATACTATCGGTTCAACACCCCAGATTAATACTTGGGCAAGAGACTGGGCAGAATTTTGGGCAGAAAACCGCATTGGTTATCAGCTCAAATTAGCAAAACGTCGAGGTGGCAGTTTTAGTCAGAGCGATCGCCTAGTAAAAATCATCCCAGAATTATTAGCAGGTCATAAACCTCAACCATCCTTAGTGCACGGTGATTTGTGGGGTGGTAATGCTGGGGTTACTGCGGATGGGGAACCTGTAATTTTTGACCCGGCAACTTATTGGGGCGATCGGGAAGTTGATATTGCTATGACGGAATTATTTGGTGGTTTTCCCAATGCTTTTTATCGTGGTTATAATGAAGCTTGGCCTTTAGATGATGGCTATAAACAACGGAAAACTCTTTATAATCTGTATCATATTTTGAATCATTTTAATATATTTGGTGGTGGTTATGGTTCTCAGGCAGAAAGAATGATTCAGCAGATTTTACGCTAGATTAAATATTGCACTTAAAAAGTATTTTTAAGTCTTACCCAATAGACATCTCCAATAATAAAAAATAAAATCAATTATCGCACAGAAATCATCAATTCTTTTCCCCTACTCCCTACTCCCTACTCCCTACTCCCTACTCCCTACTCCCTACTCCCTACTCCCTACTCCCTACTCCCTCTTTTCTGGAGATGTCTAATATGGTTTGAGATATGAGTATGGGTAAATAAAGTAAACAGATGATAAATAGCTACGATTAATAATTTTCTACATGGCTGTTTTTGGCTTTATGCCGAGCGAAAATCATTGCTACAGCTTGAATATTAGACTGCATTACCGTAAAGGGTGTTGTACCCATACCACAAAAAGGCTCAAAAATTAAGTCTTTTTCTGTAAGTTGAAAGCGCTTAATGAACTGTTCAACAAATGAAAAGGCAAAAGCTTCTTTCTATCGATACAAACCCAGTATTAGCAAAGACTTATTACCTGAATATGAAACCAATTTAGCTAATTTTAATTCCTCTTGAATCATAGGTAAAAATTTAGCTTCTATACGCTGTCGTTCATCACAATTATTATTTGTAGATTCTTCTGAAGTTTCCTTTTCCCATTCAGGAAACAGACTAAGTTGTTTCATTAATAATTTTTTTTCACTTATTTGTCATGGCGATATGTAGATTTAGATCGAGTCACGTTAATTAGTTAATAAATAAGTAATAAGCAGGTAAACAAAATTAATTACACATTTTCCACGCACAGAAACTTTTTTACTGCAAGGGTTATAGGAAATTAGATTAGGTAATCAATTCTGTGTAGGTGCTTATGAAATACTCAAGCTTTGGTTACTTATGCTATGCACTACAGCACCTCAAGCAAATTATCGTTATTGAAGCAAAATTGATATTATCTCGCCCCGGCTTCAATGGCAGAATTAGCCATTTTTTTCAAAGTTTCTCCCTCAATTTCTGCACTTTGACCAACTCCTTTAAAAGCCATGCGATAAAACACTCCTTTATACTCCCATCCAATTACAGAAGGCGCACAAGATGCACCACAAGTTAAAGGTCTAAAATATCCTTTAATATCTTGTACCAAACTCAATTCTCTACTAAATTCATCTTCTAAAGGTTTACCTCCTTTTTCTGCACTTATATAACCAATGGAACAAGCATTACCAGTACAATTAAGTTCAAAAGCTAAAGTTATTTCATATCCGTTAGTTGTACCTTTACCATCAACATAAATCTTGTTATCTGTACCTGTAATTAACAATTTACTAGGTAGCAAAATTGTTACTTGAGTTTGTTTTTTTATTTTCGGCAAAATTTCCTGTAATTCTGCCGCAACTGCTGTAGAATTTTCCACTACTAACTCACCAGTCGGAGGATTAATTTGATTATTAAATCCTTTAACCATAGGCTGCTCACAGCCAAATAATACTATCAGACTAGTAAGCAAAACTAAATTGTTAAGACGAACAACCATAGACATGATTAAAATCCTACCCAAAGATTAAACTGAATAAGTAATCGGACAGAAATATTTAGAGATTAGTATCTAGACTAGATAGGAGTTTCAAGTTCAATTTTGTGTAATTAATTTGGTCTAACTACTTAATCAAATATTTACTCACAGACAAAAAAAATTATTTGCCTTGAGCAGCAGATTTTTCTTTTTCCTTCTGTTTTTTCTTAGCAGCTTTTTCCGCTTTTTTAGCAGATTTTTCAGCAGCAATTTTAGCTAACCGTTTAGATTCTTTCTCAGACTCAATTTTATCCAGATAGTAATGATAGTCTCCTAAATAAGTATTAAATTCACCATCCCGAATTTCCACAATTTTGTTAGCAACTTGAGAGATAAAGTAACGGTCGTGAGAAACAATAATTACAGTTCCATCATAATTTTGTAGTGCTGATTCCAACATTTCCTTGGCTGGAATATCTAGATGATTAGTAGGCTCATCTAATAACATAAAATTACCAGGTTTGAGAAGCATTTTTGCTAGAGCTAAACGTGCCTTTTCTCCCCCACTCAGAGCAGTTACCTTTTTATAGACAGTATCACCACTGAATAAAAAATTACCAAGCAAAGTTCTTACTTCCTCATTTTTCCAATCAGGCACTTCATCATGAATAGTTTCCATGACAGTTTTTGTTAAGTCTAAAGCTTCCGCTTGGTTTTGCTCAAAATAGCTAGGGATAACGTTATGTGTTCCTAATTTGACTTTACCTTCCGTAGGAGATTCTAATCCCATAATCATACGCAATATAGTAGATTTGCCACAACCATTAGGTCCTAAAAAAGCAATCCGGTCGCCCTTTTCTATCTCTAAATTTGCCCCTAAGAAGAGAATTTTTTCATCAAAAGTATGAACTAAATCCTTAATTGTTGCGACTTCTCTACCACTGCGAGGCGCAGGCGGAAAATGGAAACGTAAAGTTTTTAATCCCGCCGTTGGTGCTGCCACAAGTTCTATTTTGTCTAACTGTTTTTCCCGGCTTTTTGCTTGAGTACTACGAGTGGCACTAGCACGGAAACGTTCTACAAAAGCTTGTTGTTTTTCTATTTCTTTTTGTTGTCGTTCGTAGGTACTAAGTTGTGCAGCTTGATTTTCTAATTTTTGTTGTAAATAAGCTGAATAGTTACCTAAATAAGTAGTAGAAACTCCCCGTTCTGTTTCCACAATTTGAGTACAAAGGCGGTCAAGAAATTCCCGGTCATGGGAAACTATCACCATAGGAGTTGTTAAATTTTTCAAGTAATCTTCTAACCATTCAATTGTTTCTAAATCTAGGTGGTTAGTCGGTTCATCCAGCAGTAATATATCTGGCTTTTGCAAGAGAATTTTTCCCAAACTCATCCGCATTTTCCACCCCCCACTAAAAGCGCTAACTAAGCGGTCGCCATCCTCAGCTTCAAAACCCATTTCTGGTAAAATTTTCTCAATTTCTGCATCCAAAGCATAACCATTCAAAGCTTCAAATTGTCGTTGTAAACGGTCTAATTTATGAATAAGTTCATCCAACTCTTCTGGAGTAGCAGTTTCCATTTCTTGCTGTACTTTTTGCAGAGATTCATGAGTTTGATTAGCCTCCGTAAATACTTGCCAAAATTCTTCCCTAACAGTGCGGTTGAGGTCTACTTCAAATTCTTGACTCAGATATGCAATATGTAAACTATTTGGGCGGATAACTTCTCCTGAAGTAGGTTCTATTTCCCCAGTAATAATTTTTAATTGAGTTGATTTTCCCGCCCCATTAACACCAACTAAACCAATACGATCGCCTGGTTTAACTTCCCAGTTAACATCTTTGAGGACAACACCTGTCGGATAAATTTTACTTATATGTTCTAGTCTTAGCATTAATAATTAGTCTCCAATTGAGATTAACAATAACTTTTCCACGGCCAAACAATCAATCAAGACTTAGCCACTCAGCTATCGGTAGAGACAGAGAGTAGTAAGTAGGGAGTCGAAAAGATTTTCAGTATTTTTCTTACTCCGCAAGTCCGATTAATATTCAGCACTCAGGTCGTGTTTATCTTAACAACTTTTAATGATATTTTCTATCTCAATACTTGGCTTTCTTTGTAGCTTTGATTAATTTTTTTACTTTGACATTCTGATGATGATATGGTAAGAAAAATATTTTTTATACAGAACAAAACTATTCCTTCTAAATTGAAGTATTAGGGCTAACATTCTTACCTTTATTAGTGTGATAAAATTCCACAGATTCTTCAAGCAAAGCCTTAAGTTCTTCAAGAGAACAAGGCTTAGTAACACACTTAAAAATATTAGCCTGTTTCATCTCATCAGTTGCACAATTTATATGCTCTTCAGCATAGCCACTTAATAGTATACGAACAGTATCTGGAAAGTTATCTTTTGTTTTGATCAGAAATTGAACACCTGTCATATCTGGCATACTTTGGTCAGAAATAATCACAGCCATTTCTCCTTCTGTCTCCAGCATTTCCAGAGCCATAGTAGCACTTTCTGCTTTAAACACTTTAAATTGACGTCGAAAAGTCCTATATAGTAAATCCAAATTATTAGGTTCGTCATCAACTACCATTAATTTAAGTTTTTCTGACATTGCTATATTGATAGTAATTTTGATTTAAAGAACAGGTTGATGCAAAGTTAGGAATGTATCAATTTTTGAGAACTATAGTATTTCCATTTGAGAGCTAAAATAGGGTAAAAATATTTTCTGTGAAGAAAACA
This sequence comes from Microcoleaceae cyanobacterium, assembly GCA_049647275.1. Taxonomy (GTDB): domain Bacteria; phylum Cyanobacteriota; class Cyanobacteriia; order Cyanobacteriales; family Microcoleaceae; genus JASJEE01. The sequence continues at coordinate 9,647 of JBARXI010000732.1, read as the reverse complement.
TGACTGAAACCATGAGCAACTATTCGAGATGTTCAGTCTCATTTTCTCTGTTTATGGCAATTAGATTTTCACAACTCATTTGTAAACCCTATATGCTCGTTTTTTTTTACTAAGTCTGAAAGTTTCTACTACTAATTTAATTCTACCTTCAAATTTCCTCAGAATATTTTATTTTCAGATAAAAAAAAGTGAAGACATACCTTCATAGCAAATGATAAATTGAGTAAAATATTGCCCTACAAATACTTAAGATAACCTATTCCTGACTTCGGTCGGGATTTTCTCTACCAGAGACATTTTCAATGGCCTCCAGAGCTGCTCTAGAACCTGCCAAAATATCTCGTTCTTCCCCTCCCAAATAAAGCCGTCCAAAACTACCCACAGCTTGAACTTGTAAAATATTAATTAGAGCAGCTTTTTCCGCTTCATTGGCTGCCAAAGCTGCATAAGCAGCAGGCTGAACCTCCAATACATAGAGAGTTTGTCCACCAAGGAGCATATGGCCTCGGCGATTACGATTAATCAACTGCGCTTGGTGGGAGTCAATATTACGAATAATCTGGCTAGACACAACACGAGGTTTAAGGCGATCGCGTTCCTCAACCCCCAAAGCTTGCAAAATTGCCTGACCGGCAGACTTTGTATCGCCCTGACGACTAGAATGAATTTCCAGTAAACCATAAAGTCGTTCCACAAACTGTATTCCAGGCCGAACAGAATTCGACTTGAGGGCCACATCTGTAATCCTATTGATTTCAATACCTGGAGAAATTTCTATCCATAGGGAAGTATCACCTGGTAATGGTAAAAAGCCAAGGGCCACTGTGCCAATGTAGGCAGCGTGCTGAGGTTGCAAGTTGTCTAGAAATACGTAACTGCGCAGTTCAATACCCAAGGCTGATATCTCCGTTTACTGGGGTAAAATTACATCCATAATCGTAGTCATTATATGTCAACTGTTTAGCTTAATACCATTTCACTAAAATCCAGTCACAGATAAAGCCTCAATAATCAAATCCTCTAGCAGCAGTGCAAATTTAGAGAGTGTCGAGTACATAATAGTCACAAAAGTATATTTTGTAGTCTTCTGAACTAATTTTGACATATTTAAAGTAAAATGGTATAAATCAAAAGCGACTGTTTTTAATGTCGAATTTATGGTTCTAGACACTACGCAAAAGAAAAAGTAAAAGCTATAGCAAATATTATTGACATTCCGGCTACAAGCCATGCTAACTTTAAGTAAAGTAATTCAATTTTAGTAATGGCCAAATCTCACGGTTCCTTGAAAGGGATAGAAGCAAAAATAGAATATACACCCCTTTTTGAGGAACTCGGAGCATTATATGAATCCTAGAAACGCTCTGCTATTAACTGGATGCAAACTTAAAATTTGTCAGAATCAGAAGTAGAAAAGCGTCTCCAAAAGAAGTTTAATATTCAGTGGGCATGGGCTGATTCAATAGCTACTGAAGCAGCTTAATGTTTGAACCAATTAAAAACAGCTAAAAAGAATCATATAGCGTTTCCCAGGCTAGTGAGGTACACTTTTATCTTTCTTGCCTGTCGCCTGTTGCCTTCTGGATCTGTTGCCTAAAGCCTAGAATTTTGTACCTCACCAGTATGGGAATTGCTATATTGATTTTGTCTTTGTTTTTTAACTGCTATATGTTCTAAAATAGTTGCCAAAAAACAGCCAAAATTACAAAGTATGAGATATTCACAAATCTCAGAAGTACAGTAAAAACAATATTTACAAGCAAGCCAAGAATTAACTAATAATATTTATCTAGGTCTAGATTTACAGTCAGAAATTTTAGCAGTAGCAAATCTGAAAATAGGAGATATCTTATTTTTGTGGAACAACGAAAACTTAATCGGATTTGCTATTTGTCATTATGGTGCAGGCTCCGAAGCAGACAGCGATACTTGTTATATTAAATTTGGTGCAGTTAGTTCGGGGAAAAATAGTAGCGATCGCTTTACTAATTTATTGGATGATTGTGAAATATTCAGAAATATTATTGGGATGTCTAAACTTGTAGCAGGAGTAAATACAAGTCGTCAGCAAGCATATTTTATGCTGCTTTCATTATTTTAATGTTTATTTGACTGAAAAGAAAGATTTTATTTCTCCTGACTACTGTAGGGGCGAATCGCGATTCGCCCCTACTAAAAACACCCTAAGTATTTGTAGCAAACATTTATCACGCATAGTATTATTTCTTGGAAAACTCAAGAGCGATCGCCAAAAAAAAAGGTCATACATCGGGTCTAAAATAATCCATAATAACTATCCATAATAACTATTAATAATCACTTTATACCTCGCCCCAATTGTCAATATTTAATCTTTTTTCCTCCCTTGAGCATTCTCCAATATTCCTTTCTTCCAATCTTCCTGTTCCCAGTTAAATTGTTCCCTGTTCCTGACTTCTGCAAGAAGTCTTTTGTATATCGATATTTTTTAAATAGATAAACAATACATATTGGCCGTTAAAATACTTAGTATAAATTTAAAAAAATTAAACTATAAATTCAATACTTATAGGCTATAACTGGAAAGATAGTTATTTCTCTTCCATCAATTGAGAGATAAATCACCCCAAACCTTGGATTAATTATTAGAGGTCAAAAATGGTAGTAGCCACAGAAAGATTTAAAAAATTTACAATTTTACATTCCAATGATATGCACGGAGACTTTCTAGCAGAAACGAAAGGTGCAGAAGGTCATCTCATTGGTGGAATGTCTTTGCTTTCAGGGTATTAAAAAAAGTGCGCCAGGAAGAGAAAAATGTACTATTTGTCATTTCTGGTGATATGGTTCAGGGTTCAATAATTGATGCCGAATATAAGGGCCTTTCAACCATAGAAATTATGAATTATTTAGCTCCGGATGTAGTAACCCTGGGAAACCATGAATTAGATTATGGTTTTCCTCACCTACTATTCCTAGAAAAAATGGTAAACTTTCCCATTGTAAATGCGAACTTATATATCAAAAAATATAATAAACGCTTGATGAATCCTTATCTAATCCTGAATGTAGATGGGTTTGATATTATGTTCATGGGTATTGTCACAGAAGAGGTTTTGAAGTCATTAAAATTAGACACCAGTATTGGCACATTTGTTGGTCTTGAAGATGCTGCTACAGAAGTAGGTAAAGTTTGCAATGCCTACAAAAATGATGACATTGACCTAACAGTTTTGCTGACCCATATCGGTTTTGAAGAAGATAAAAAATTAGCAGCGATGCTAGACCCGGAATGGGGTGTGGATATGATTATTGGCGGACATTCCCACACATTTTTAGACCAACCAGCAAAAGTGAACGACATTCTGATTGCACAAGCAGGAGTAGGTACAGACCAAGTTGGACGTTTTGATATTATTGTAGATGACGATACTAATAGTATTGTCGAATGGAAGTGGCAACTTCTACCTGTAGATAAAAATCTTGCCGAGCCTGATGCTGATTTAGAAAAGTTAATCAATTCCTTTAAAGAACAAGTAGACCGCAAATATAATCGACTTATTGGGCGTTTAGCAGGTCAACTTGTACATCCGGTGCGTGAGCAAGAAACTGAATTGGGTAACTTAATAGCCGATATTTTTGCTCAAATAGAGACGATAGATGTAGTTTTTGTGGGTAGTGGTTCAATTCGTAGAACAGAATTAGGCCCCTTAGTGACATTAAGCAATCTCAAAAAAGTTTACCCTTATGACGGCCCTCTGTTTCGGGTTAAAGTTACTGGAGCGCAACTCAAGCAGATATTTGCACATATTATGAAGCCAGAAAATAGACTTCCTGGTGAAAGTCATTATTTCCAGGTCAACAAAGGGGTTGAGGCAGTTTATAGTGATGCTGACAACAAGCTGGAATCATTAAAGATTAAGGAAAAAGCTGTACAAAACGATTCCCAGTACACTCTTTGTCTCCAGGAATATCATTTCAAAAATTCTGTTGAGAGTTTAAATCTAACAGCTGAAGAATTGACAAAATTAGGTAACGAAAAAGTATTAACAACTTCTGCTCAAGATGTGCTTGAAGAATATTTTGGCTCCCACCAAAATCTCAATAGTCATATTGAAGGTCGATTAGTGCAAAAATAGGTAGTCAAAACTTTTTTAGGGTGGGTTTGTTAAACCTACCCCTGTAAATTTTTCTGTTATAGCTTACTAAATTCCATGACTGTCAGACTTGTGCCAGTATGAACGATTTGTTCGAGTTGAAAACCACTCGCTGCAAATAAATCCTTGTATTCTTGTTCGGTGCGCCAAAAACCCCCTGGGTTAGTAATCATCATTTGCACTGCTGCTAAAGCTGGTATTGTGCCATCGGGATATTCTACAGGAGCACCAACAGCAGGAACTAAAGTTTGTAGAAGAATCACCCTACCATCTTTTGGCAGAGCTTCTCGACAGTTAGTCAATACCTTGATTGAATCCTCCTTACTGAATACTGATAGAAAATATTTCATTACAATCGCATCGGCACCTTTTGGTAAAGATTCCAAAGCACTCCCACCAATAACTGTTACTGCATCATTAACTCCATATTTTGCCAGATTATTAGGAGCAGTTTCTACCTCATGGGGTAAGTCAAATAAAATACCTTTACAGCCGAATATTTTGACGATATTGGCAATTAATGTACCTTGATTTCCGCCTACATCCATTACTGTCTGAAAACGACCAAAATCATAAACTTCAAACAACGGTTCAACAACTTCAGCAGTTAAATAACTCATGGCATTGTTGAACAACTTTTTACTCTGGGGATTCTCTGTCATATAGGAAGTATAAAAATCCTTACCTTTTGCTAACTCAAAAGGAACTTCTCCAGTTTTTAAACTGTTTTCTAATTCTCGCCAACCATCCCACATATTAGGTTCTGTAATGTGCATTAAAAAATCACCTATAGAAGGGGAGCCATTACTAATCAGAAGTTCCGATAATTCTGTAGAAGTAAAAACCCGTCCTGGTTTTTCTACAAATACACCTAAATGAGCTAAAGCAGGCAGCACAACATAAAGTTTTTCGACTTTTGTTCCAGTTTTTTCTGCTATTATCTCAACAGTTTTTGGTCCGTCGTGCAATCATTCTGGTATACCTAAATTCGTTGCGACATAAACGCACTGACTTTGCCAGTAACCGTAAATAATTCGATAGATTTTCTTCTTAGATTCTGAAGCATTTCCTAGCATAATTAATCTCCAAATTTTTTACTATACGATAAAAGCAAATACTGTCAAAGAGATACTTCAACTTATTTGTTCCATTTATAATTGCTATAAAAGCATAATTACTAACTAACCAAACTGGTCAAGATTCCTAAAATCTTTGGTAAGTTTTCAACAGAATATTCCTGTAAATCTAATACTACTGCTTCACCTTCTAATTCTAAAAATTGCCAAACAGTTCCAGTAGTAATAGCTCCATAAATTTTGGAAATCTCGTTACCTTGATGTTGGTTGAAAATTTGAGCAGCAACCATTTCTGCTATGCATTGAGCCCAACCAGATTTGAGATTGTCGTTTTTAGCTTCTACTAAGGTAATAACTGGTGATTCGATGAAAAATTGTTGCGTTGAATGGCTAATAATAAAATCGCAAAAGCCATTTAATCCAAGCTCTATGTCAACATTAAACTCAATGCCAGAAAATAAACTTATCTGTTGGTTTAAATGTTTTTTCATTGCCACTAAAATCGGTGCAACTATTAATTCAGAGCGAGCTTTTTCCGAACCTATTGCCACTGCTAAGGGTAAATATTCTTCTAAAGCTTCAAGAAGAAATTGACTGGGGGCAACATCTGGTAAGTTGTTAAATTTTCCTTTGCTGCCTGTCAGGGTTATATTAAATTTTTGTTTGAGTTCGTCTAAGGTGAATTTACTGTAAGGCATGGGTTTTTTATTCAGTTATCAGTTATCAGTTATCAGTTATCAGTTATCAGTACGTCCGGCTTCAGCCCTATGCTTGAAATCCTGAATTTTCCTTTTTATCCCCTTGAAAAAGGAGGCTTGAGACCTTGTTTATTGCTGACAATGACAAAAAAACTTTCTGCCCTCAGCATAGCTGCCTTCTGCCTTCCTTCAGACATGATATTACTAGTTTAAATGCTCGCTCAAACGTTCTGCTAATACCTTGATATTTTGCTCTTTTATGAATGTAAAATGATTACCAGGAACCATAACTACTTTAATATCAGGTACATCTAAAATAGCATACATTTCTACCCAAACTAATTGAGGATCTATGCCATGAGGATGCTTTTCTTCGGCTCGAAAGACTGTTACTTTATCGGAATAAGGCCGACGCTTATAACTATAAGTTGCCTTCAAAGTACCGATAATTACATCAATAAACCGTCGATTTTGTTCGCGAGTTGCTTCCTGGGGAAATAACTCTAATTTTTCCGCTTTATCAATAATAAACTCTATCTTTTCTTCTGAACTTAAGCCTACCAATTCATTTTCATTAACTAAATTAGTGACACCAAACATACCGCCAAAATAACGACTTAATACCCCCCTCATGTACAAGTTATCGATTTTCTTATTAGGGTCTAATAAAATAGGAACCCAAGGATCTAACAAAGCCAATAAACTAACTTTTTGCCCTTGTTGAACTAACTGCTGTGCCATTTCAAAAGCAACAACTCCTCCAAAAGACCAACCACCAATTTGATAGGGTCCTTCTGGTTGAAATTCTCGGATAGTTTTGATATAGAATTCAGCCATATCTTCCACATTTGTGAAGATTTTTTCTCCTTCATTAAATCCTTGAGCTTGTAAACCATAAAAAGGTTGATTATTACTTAGATAACGGGATAATTCTTGGTAATAAAATACATGACCTCCCGCTGGATGTACGCAGAAAAATGGTTGTTTATTTCCCTGAGTTTGCAAAGGAACTAGAGAAGAAGAACTAACTTGATTTTTCCCTCGGATTAAACTTGCTAAATCTTCGATTGTTGGATTAGTAAATAGAGTAGATAAAGGTAATTGTTTAGCAAATTTTTGCTGAATTTTCGCCATTAAATTAACTGCTAATAGAGAATGACCTCCTAACTCAAAGAAATTATTTTTAATTCCTACTGGATGAATATTGAGAATGTCTGACCAAATTTCTGCCAGTTGTTTTTCAATATCATCCCGTGGTGCCACAAAATTATTACTTTCACTAAAACTAGAAATATCTGGTGCAGGTAGAGCGCGACGGTTAACTTTCCCATTCGGAGTTAATGGCAGTTGTGGCAAAACCACAAAAGCTGAAGGCACCATATATTCTGCCAACTTTTGTTTTAGATATTGTTTTAGTTGCGGTACAATTTCTTGATTAGTCTCAGTTTCGGGCACAATATACGCTACTAAACGTTTATTACCAGGATTATCTTCCCTTGCCAAAACTACTGTTTTTTTAACAGTGGGATGTTGACTGATAGTCGTTTCAATTTCTCCGATTTCAATGCGAAAACCTCGAATTTTAACTTGGTTATCAATACGACCAATAAATTCGATATTACCATCAGGAAGATAGCGAGCTAAATCACCCGTTTTATAGAGTCGGCTTTCTTCTCGATCGCTAAACGGATTGGAGATGAATTTTTCCGCAGTCAATTCCGGACGATTAAGATAACCATTTGCGACACCAACTCCACCAATATATAGCTCTCCGGGAACACCTATGGGAAGTGGTTGTAAATCACGACTAAGGATGTAGAGTTGATTGTTAGCAATAGGGCGACCAATGGGAGGAAGTGCTGGCCAATTTACCGCAGCTCCTTGTAAAGTATAAGCAGAAACTACATGACTTTCGGAAGGTCCGTACTGATTTTGCAATCTGCAGTTGGGCAGTCGTTTCATCAACTCAATTATGTCTGGAGTCATCTGTAACTGTTCGCCTGCTGTGACAATTTCACGCAGTTGTGGCAAAGTTTGACATTGAGAAGCAACTGTAGCCAACTGTTGCAAAGCGACAAAGGGTAAAAATAGTTTATCTACTTTGTTATCAACCATAAACTGCATCAAAGCAAAACTATCGCGTCTGACTTCTTGAGAAACTAAAACTAAAGTACCCCCAGAATATAAGGTTGAAAAAATTTCTTGGAAAGATACGTCGAAACTTATGGGAGCAAATTGTAATGTTTTTGCACCTTCACCAATAATTGCTTCCTGCTGCTGCCAGATAATTAGGTTAACCAGAGCGCGTTGACTCATGGCAACTCCTTTTGGTTTACCTGTGGAACCGGAAGTATAGATGATGTAGCCTAGGTTTTCTGGTTGGGCGACTTTGAGCAAATTTTCTGTAGGTAACTGAGCGATCGCCTCCCAATCTTTATCCAAACAGACAACCTGTGCTTGATGGTCTGGTAAGGATTTCGCTAATAATTCCTGAGTTAGCAATACTGAGACTTTGGCATCAGTAAGCATATAAGTCAAACGCTCCGATGGATAGCTTGAGTCGAGCGGTAAATAAGCTCCCCCTGCTTTGAGAATTCCTAATATTCCTACGACCATTTCCAGAGAACGTTCTAAACATATTCCCACCTGTGTTTTTGGTTTCACTCCTAACTTTTGTAAGTAGCGAGCTAGTTGATTAGCTTTGGTATTTAACTCTGAATAAGTCAGCTTTTTCCTAGCAAAAACTACTGCCACTGCATCGGGTGTTTTTTCTACTTGGCTTTCAAATAATTGATGGATACATTTGTCTTGAGGATAATCTGTTTTAGTATTATTCCATTCCACCAATATTTTCTGTTTTTCCCTCTCACTCAGCATCGGCAACTTACCTACTTCTGTCTGAGGGTTTGCTAAAATTGCTGTTAGTAAATTCTGGAAATGTTCGGCAATTTGAGTAACAGTTTCCGCTGCTAATACATCACTATTATATTTCCAATAACCCCATAGAGATTCCTGTTGCTCTATCACTTCTAAACAGAGTTCAAAATCTACCTTTTTTTGGGGTAGTTCATAATATTCTAATTCTAATTCTTTAGTTTTGAATAACTTTTCCAACTTGTAATAACTAAAAGCTGTTTGACAGATAGGAGGATAACTCAGATTAGATAATTTGAGTTGTTTTACAAGTAAGGCAAATGGATAATCTTTATATTTATCTGTTTCAAATACTGTTTTACTGACTTGATTCAAAAAATCCGTAAATTTGAGATTTCCTGAAATAGAGTCTCTAGTAACCGTAACATTTGTTAGATTGCCAATAATTCCTTTAAATAATGGTTGACTTTCTCGGTTTTGTAATAAACCAACAAGTAAGTCTTCTTCTCCAGAATAGCGGTAAAGCAACACTTTAAATACTGCCAATAGTATCTCTTTAACAGTTACTTCTTGTGTTTTTTCCAGTTGTTTTAACTGCTGACTTAATTCCTGATTGATAGTAAATTTTACCGAAGCACCATTATAGGTTCTCACAGCAGGACGAGCAGAATTTATTGGTAACTCCAACACTGGTAATTTATCACCTAACTTTTCCTGCCAATAATCGGCTAATTGTTTTCCTTCCGAACTATCAAGCAAATCTAATTCTTTCTGAATATAGTCTTCATAATATGTGTTTAATAGAGGCAAATCAGGAACTTGACCATTAATTTCTGATTCATAAATAGTTATAAACTCATCCA
>JBARXI010000731.1:0-9942 GCA_049647275.1 Microcoleaceae cyanobacterium | reverse complement strand
CACCTTTCTCCTCTAAGACTATAGCCGTAGGGATAATCCTCTTGGTTACTAATACCAGCTTCATCCACATAAACTATGTGTTTTTTTTCTATTTTACTTAACCTTTCCATAAATTATCATCTTTTTTCTTCATTTGTTTCTCGGTATCCGTAAGTTGTTCTTGAGTGCCTGTTACATTCTGTTCGCGTAGCGTTTATGAAGGAAATGGAGACCGACTAATTAGGCACTCGCTTTTTTTACGAGTCATCCCAAATCTTTTACAGCCATCACTGACATTTTCCCATGGTTAAATTATCTCCCCATTTTTCAGCTATTTGCTTTTGAGTATAGTCATAATTTTTTAATCTAAATTCTTTCAATTTATGGTCATCCTTAATTTGTCTTTTTGGAGCAGTATGAAAAGGAGTAATTGAGCGAAAATCTCCAGTTTCAGCTTCTCTATTAAGCCATAAATCTAAAGTATTACGACTAATTTTAAATATCAGGGCTACAGTAGTTTTCTTTTCTCCTCTTTAAGGTGCAGCAATTACTTTTTTTCGTAAATCATAGCTATAAGGTGCAGGCATAGTCTTTCATATCAGTTGAATTAATTATTAATAATTATATGTCCGCGCCCAATTAACGTAATGCTATAATACCCCACCATCTACAGGGTGCTTAAAATTGCTTAGGGTTTGTAGAGACTAAGTGGTAGGTCGTTGACTATCCCCATACAATTTTCCCTTTCCTAGGTCATGCTGCACAAACAGCTCACCCTGCCTTCTTCAACTTTATTATGATAATGATAATTTCGAGGCAAAAGATGAAAATTAATTTAGAGTAATTTAGAGAAAAACAAAATTTTCACTGTTAATAGAAAGCTCCTACTATAGCAGCAAAAATTAAGAATAGAATATAATAAAATAAAATAGCCAACTTATAAAAAGCCAAGGAATTAGAAAGAAATGGACGAACAAACACAAGAGTATTTAGAACAACTAGGCTTACCGGAGTTAGATGGCCCCATAACAGTAGAGATGGTGGTACAAAAAGCCCCAGAGGAAGAGGAAGAAGAAACAGCCCCAGAGGCAGAAACTGCCGTGGAAGATGAAACTTCCTCAGAAGAAGAAGGGGCAGATTTAAATGGGGATGGGGAGGAAGAGTTACCAGAAGATGAGGATGAGGAAACCTCTGAAGATGACGAAGAAGAAACTCTTGAAAGAAGTAAAATTACCGTTCAACTTAACACCAGTGCTGCACCAGTAACAGCAGCTAACTTTGCTGATTTAGTGGAGCAAAATTTCTATGATGCTATAGCATTCCACCGATTTGTAGACGGGTTTGTGGCTCAAGCCGGAGACCCCGCGAGCCGAGACACAGATATTCTCGAAGAATTGAGAGATCTAGGCTCAGGGCAATATATTGACCCGGCAACAGAGGCACCACGAGAAATACCTTTAGAAATTCAGGTTGCGGAGACAGGAGAAATTGTTTATAACGAAATAGTTGATGGGGAAGTGGAGTTATCCCATGAGCAAGGCGTAATAGCAATGGCTCGCAGAAACAGCCCATTAGATTCAGCTTCTTCACAGTTTTACTTCACTTTGGATGATGTGAGCGACCAATTGAATGGTGGATATGCACCTTTTGGTGAAGTGACTGATGGCTTAGATGATGTGCTAGGAATTAGAGAAGGCGATCGTATTGTCTTAGCAAGGATAATTGATGGTAGTGTTTCTAGTCGAGTTTCAGAGATAGTTGATGACTCTGAGTTGCTAAATGAATTAACCAACAAGGATAATCAAAACAAGGTCTCCTATGTTCTTTCTATGGGAGAAAATATTGATAATGTTGATAATGTTGGGGAAGATAATGGTGGAACAGATATATCGCCATTATTAGACGAAGGTCTATTAAATTCTGAATTAGTTGTGCCTCTTGAGGAGCTTCCTGATGATGAAACAGATGAAAATTCTGAAAGTGAAGAAGATGATGATGATGGTGATGTAACAGCTAGTGCTATTGATGATTCAGAACAAATAACCACTGACGCAACTCCTGAAGATGATGAGTTAAGCATTAGTGATTCTGAAGTGGCAATGATGGGGTTGGAAGGCGATGATGTAATATTTGGTAGCGAGGGTAATGATGTTATTAGTGGTAACCAAGGTAATGATGAACTTTTTGGTATGGCAGGTAATGACTTGCTCCGAGGTGGAAAAGGTGATGACATATTAACTGGTGGCAAAGGTGATGACTTCCTAATTGGTGATGAAGGTGCAGATATACTAATTGGCGGACAAGATTCAGATAGTTTTATTCTGCGAGGAGATACTGTTGAAGGCATAGAAGATATAGAAGCTGCTGACCTGATTGATGATTTTAGTTTTGAAGAGGGTGATCGAATTATTGTTATTGGTGAGTTTGTTCCTTCAGCGGACTTCAGTTATGAATTAGTTGATGGAGACACTGTGATTAGATTACTAGAAAGCAATTATATATTAGGGGTGGTAAATGAGACACCAATAGATACTGTTGAAGATAATCTTTCTGTGGTAGCTGCTGATGATTATTTTCTCCGCCTTGGTTAACAAATGGTAAGAGAAAAAGCTTTATTTGATTCGCTAGACAATTTAATTTCTGCATATTATGATTATGTTTGCAGTTGTACTAGCGAATTTTATTTTCTATCGGGGTAAGCGATTCGCTATTTGTTTTTACCCCAATACTGAATATTGAAGGAGGATAAATTTCAATGGGTAAAAATTTGGCAAAAATCCAACTTGTAGTCACAGCAATGTTATTAGTTTTAATTATAAATCTGGGTTTAGCAATGCCTGGGTTAGCAGCAAATTCTGAAGATATCAATCATTTGTTGAAGGATAAATGGTGTGTATCGTTTTTATGGAAACAGTGTGATTTAAGTGGAGTAGATTTACATAATAAGAATTTGAACAATGTTAATCTTTCAGGAGCTAATTTAACTGGTGTAAATTTCCAGAATACAAAGCTGAATGGTGCTAATCTTTCAGGAGCTAATTTAACTGGTGCTAATTTAACAAAAGCTAATTTATATAGAGCAGATATTAACAGAGCAAATCTCACAGAAGCAAATTTAAGTCATGCTCGGTTGTGGGAGGCGGATTTAACTCTAGCAGATTTAAGTAATGCTAATTTAACTGATACTAATTTATTAGAAGCAAGACTGTGGGGAACTAATCTTCAAGGAGCTGATTTAAGTAATTCTAGCCTCCACGGTACTAATTTAGAATATGCTAATCTTGCTAATACTAATTTGAGTGGTGCAGATTTTCATAGCTTCTCTTTGCGAAGTTATAGACAGGAAACTAATTTAAGTAATGCAAATTTGGAAGGTGCGATTATTACTGGTACAGATTTAAGTGGGGTAATTATGGAAGGTACAGTGATGCCTGATGGTTCAATTAATGAGTAGATTTTTATCTGGAAATTTACGCGCATAAATCAATAGCCAAAATTTACCATACAGTTAATTAATTGATATTTTGTCTATTGAAAAAACAGGTAAGGAGGAATTTAAATTATTATCTAGAGAGTTATTAACTTGTTGCAATTATCGTTGCAATTAGAATTTTCATCCTCCTTCATTCTGCCTCTGTTGGCTTGATTAGTAGTACCACTCCATCTAATATTTGCTCTACTCTCTGAGGAGAAAGAGTGCCAATTTTATCAATCAATTTGCTCTTTTCCACTGTAAAAATTTGGGAAATTTTTACCACTCTTTGATCCGGCAAACTAGCCTCCCGTAGCTCCAATAAAATATTACCAGGGACAGCAGCAAGCTTCAGGTTAGAACTTAAAGTACAAACAACGACAGTCTTAATCAGACTAGAATTAAAAACATTATTCTGGATGACAACATGAGGATGTTTGTCACCTGATTGAGAAGCAGATGCTTCAGCTAGTTCAATCCAGAATATATCCCCTTGATTAATTACCACTCGTCTTCTATTATACTCCTATAATTTCCACTAATACTACTTATAGAAGTTGATGTTTATTCAACAGAAATATCTTCATAAGCAGCATTTATTTTTTCTAACAATAGTCGATTTTGATGGCGACCAATAAACTCTTCAAGAGCGATCGCTATTAAACGACTTCTAGAAATTTTCATTTCAGCAGCTAGTACCTCCGCTTGTTCAAACAGAGACTCTTGTAATGAGATTGCGGTTTTGACAGTGGCCATATACTTAATACTTTTACTTTTTCTGTTAGTATAATCATCGGTTATATAACTGTCAATACAAACTGCAAAACTACTGAGTTTTTTGATTTATACATCAGAACTTACCTAGCAACTATACTTGTCTGGTGCGTTGCAACCCATATCACACTACATATAGCGTATAACAGAGAATTTTAGGGTAAGTCCTGTAGATTTCTAAAATTAACATTCTTAAATCTAAAGTCAGAATTACCCTATATTTCTAGATTTAATTAAGGCTAAATTTGTTTCATAAAATTCAAAGTAAAATCTGCAATTGGGAGAAAATCTAAAATCTAAAATTATTCTGCTCAAATCCATACTATAGCATTTTTTATCGAGGCGAAATGGACTCCCATGAGATAATAATGCTTTAGTCTTAGAAACAGTAAAATATTAAATCCCTCTAAAGGATGGAAATATTAATCGTATTCAATCGCACACTAACCAGACTATGGAAACAATCCAAACTTTACTTTACGAAACTGCCCAATATGCAAACACCCTAGTTAAGACTCAACTAATACACCTAAGTTGGGTTAGCGTAGCTATTATCTTTGTAGCTGGCTTACTAACTAGCCTAACACCCTGTATGCTTTCTATGTTGCCCATTACTATTGGCTACATTGGCGGATATGAAGCCAACAACCGTATCCAAGCTGCTGCCCAATCTACTTGGTTTTCCCTAGGATTAGCCACAACTCTAGCTGGTTTGGGGATTATAGCATCATTGTTCGGAAAAGTCTATGGTCAAGTTGGAATAGGCTTACCAATTGTTGTTAGTATCATTGCCATTTTAATGGGTCTTAATTTACTAGAAGCATTACCATTACCCATGCCATCTTTTGACAGTATGGAGTGGATATCTCCAGATTTACCCACAGGAGTACGCTCATATTTATTAGGCTTAACATTTGGTTTGGTCGCCTCTCCCTGTAGCACTCCTGTATTGGCAACATTATTAGCCTGGGTTTCTACCACTGGAGACCTAATTTTAGGTGGAGTTTTATTACTATCTTATGCTGCGGGTTATGTCACACCTTTGATCTTAGCGGGAACTTTTACAGCCAATATTAAAAAGTTTTTAGAACTTCGACAATGGTCGGCCTGGATTACACCTGCTAGTGGTATTTTATTAGTAGGTTTTGGCGTATTTTCACTGTTATTTAGAATAGCACCAGTAAGCTAAAATAATCTTTGAATAAATCATAGGAATAAAATTAATGACTGCTGAAGATTCAAGCTATAATATATGGCAAAAATCTATCAAATTATTTAAGCGAGAAATCTTACCAATATTAGCTGATTTACGATTAGCGATCGCTCTACTATTAACAATTGCTATTTGCAGCATTTCCGGCACAATCATCGAACAAGGTGAATCAATAACTTTCTATCAGGAAAATTATCCAGAAAAACCAGCTCTATTTGGTTTTTTAACTTGGAAATTAATTTTATTATTAGAGTTCGATCATGTTTATCGAAATTGGTGGTTTTTGTCAATATTAATTCTGTTTGGCAGCAGTTTAACTGCCTGTACATTTACCAGACAATTTCCAGCCCTCAAAGCAGCTAATAGATGGAAATTTTATCAGAAAAAACAACAATTTGAGAAATTAGCACTAAGTGCAGAATTAGAAACAACTTCCTTAAATTCTCTTACACAAATATTGCAGCAACGACGCTATAAACTATTTCAAGAAGGAAACAAAATCTACGGACGCAAAGGAATTATTGGCAAAGTTGGTCCAATAATAGTTCATGCTAGTATGTTAATCATTTTAGCAGGCTCAATAGTAGGCTCACTGACCGGATTTATCGGTCAAGAAATGGTGGCAAGTGGAGAGACATTTCAGATTAAAAATATTATCGATGCCGGACCTTTTGCTAATTCACAAATTACCAAAGATTGGTCAGTAAAAGTAAATCGTTTTTGGATTGATTATACCCCTGAAGGAAAAATTGACCAATTTTATTCAGACTTATCAATACTAGATAAAAACGGCGAGGAAGTTGATAAGAAAACAATATTTGTCAATCAACCCATGCGACATAATGGGGTGACAATGTATCAAGCAGACTGGGGTATATCTGCAGTACAAGTCAGAATTAATAAAAGCCCTATTTTCCAGCTACCAATGGCACCAATAAATATAGTCGGGGGAGGTAGAATTTGGGGAACTTGGGTTCCCACTAAACCAGATATGAGTGACGGTATAATTTTACTGGCAAAAGATTTACAAGGAACTGCATTAATTTATGATGCCACGGGCAAATTAGTTAGTAGCGTTCGAGAAGGAATGTCTACAGAAGTTAATGGGGTGAGATTATTTGTTGACAAAATAATAGGTAGTACAGGTCTACAAATTAAAGCTGATCCTGGAATTCCAATAGTTTATCTAGGCTTTGGTTTATTGATGATAAGTGTGCTGATGAGTTATGTTTCTCACTCACAAATTTGGGCTTTGAAAGAGGGAGATAAAATTTATATTGGCGGTAAAACTAATCGTGCAAATGTAGTTTTTCAACGGGAGCTGTTAGCAATATTGGAACAATTAGATAGTCAACCGCAAGAAGATAAAAATATACCAGGTATTAGTTCTACTTCTTTGACTACTCAAAATTAATAGTAAGTAGATGGGGTGTAGATTTTGTTCTCATCAGTAGTTAATATAAATATAGAGATACTCAGTGAATAAATTCATAAATAGCTATACAAAATTATCTGTACATTATACTGGTTATTTGTATTCCACTATCCTTTACTCTCTACTATTTAGTATAGTCATTCCAGTTAAGATTTAGACACTTAACCTTGATATAATCCTTTAAAATCAGGGATATAGCAGTCTCATTTTTATTTGAAACGACTATATCTGAAAATACACTGGTTATTTTTTTAAAGTAATTAAAGAAATAAAGCTGAAAAAATATGACTCACTAAGTACAGATACTGAGTTTTTAAGGAGGATATGCAATTAGGTGATATTTAGTTACACCTCTACAATAATAACAATATTCTGGCAATACAAGCAATTAGAAAAAGATCATAGTAAGCAGCACCTTGAAAACAAAAAAATGTTAAGTAAAGTTATCCCCAAACACAAATGTATCACCTGTGTCGGAAAAATATAGCAATCTTATTTCAGTTGTAATATTCTAGTGGTGGTTATAACTTAGGAGTTAGGAGTCAGGAGTCAGTTAGTGGTTATAACTTAGGAGTCAATAGCAATTAGGAATGATTCACGAGAAAGAATTATAGACTGATAGCCTTGGGAGGCAAAATATAACTTAATTGATTGTCTACTTAGCTTCTCACATATAATTCCTGATTGCTATATATAGAAACTTACTAAGTATATATTTTAGAAGTTTAAATACTTCTAAATCTATTTTTGCTTTAAAAAAATATCAGCGGAAATAACAGTTGCAAACCTATTTCTTACAAAACTGCTTGCCATCCCAACGCCCCTTATTAGGAATGAGAATTAAATAATATCGGAAATTAGGGGGTGTGGGGTTTGCGGTTTTGCCCGATAATTCCATTGAAGTAATGAAACTTTTCTTATATTTTCCGGTTTTATTCTATTTTCATTCCTTACCAGATAAGATAATATAGCATTACGCAAAAACGCTCAAGACATTCTCGAAAAGCAGCATCAACGCAATCTTTTACTGTTTCAAAACTCTTAATTCTTTGTTTTATCCAGTTTTTTAAGACAGACCACCAATTTTCTATTTTGTTTAAGTCTGGGGAGTAAGCAAAGCAGGTAGATACCACAGTTCACATTTGGCTTTTTCTACTATTTTTATCAGTCTTTCTCCTTTATGAAAAGTTGCATTATCAAGAATTATTATCTCTCCTGGTTCAAATTGAGGCATGAGACTTTCTGGAAACCAACTCTCGAATAAATCTCGATTACATGACCCTTCAATCATTTAAAGGTGCAAATATTTTACCGGATTTTAAAGCACTAATCCAACTGATTCTTTCTGTTCTTTTTCCTGAGTTTAAAGCGTAAAATATTTCCCCTTTTAAATCTTTTAAATTATAACCATACCCAGAATCTTCTCTATTATCGCGCTCCAGCTTCATCTACATATATAGCACTACGCAAATAGGGCAGGGCGCGGATATTTCTCTACTCCGTACGGACGTTGCATGCAACGTCCCTACTTACACCAAAATTTATTGTCAAACGCCAAAAAATGTACTGCTATACTATCTTGGCTGTATATACTTCTCCTAATTTTTTGATAAATTCTGCCCTTTCAGTTTCATCTCTTTCTTGATATCCATAAGTTTTTTTTCTAGTAATTCCGAGCTTTTTACAAATATAACTTACGTTCTGTTGAGTCAAATTTTTTGCCCCATAATTCAGCCATTTGTGTCTGAGTTTGCTCCTGGTGCAACAGGACAAATTATTGAAACTCTGACAAGTCTTGAATTTTTAATCTTCTACCTTTTTGACAGTTGGCGTTCGCTTTAACATCTCCCGTCTCTTTTTCTTTTAAAAGCCATAAAATCAAGGTATTTATACTAATTTTAAACAGACGACAGACATCAATCTTTTTATCTGGACTTTCAGAAAAAAATAGAGTAAAATTGGTTAAGATTATTATATATAGTGGCTTTTACCTGAAAATGCTAGCTGATGAAAGAAACAACCTTGTCTGCCTTACCGCCATGCTTTCAAAAGTGGTGTCATAAAAAGAGGCTGGAAAAAGATAATTATTATGAGGTTTATTAGAGAAGTAAATTCAGAAACTATCAAGTTTTTAAAAAGAATGATTAAATACAGTAAGCACGCATCTAGTTAGACAGAGAGCTAAATGTATAATTTGAAGTTATCAACGATTTTCAATTGAGCAACTAATGAAGATTTTCGAGGTTAGTAGAAAAACTATATACAATTGGTTGACTTTGTGGGAAGACGAGGGAAGATTAGGACTATATCATCATAAAGGAAGAGCCAGAAAGCCTAAATTTACACCCCTGGCAGAAAGAGGAGAGCAAACAATGGGTAAAATCTGAATCAAAACTTTTGAATAAAGCGATGATAAAAATTGAGAAAAAATGGCAGATAAAAGTTAGCCAATAAACAATAAAAAGAATCATCAAAAAATTGTCAATGAGATGGAAAAGAATGAAGAGAGGATTGAGTAAAAACTCTGATAATTGGGAGGTGCGAGGTAAAGCTACCTATGTGAGAACAGCTAAAGGAGCCAGCTCAAAAAGGAGAAATTGATTGAAGATATTTTGAAGAAAGTGGCTTTTCTTTAATACCAGATATCCCCTATAGGTGGCAGTCAAAAAATCCCGAAATAATATAATTTTCAGAATTAGCCTCAGTCAAAGGATAAATATTTGAGGATTAATCAGTCGTAAACAACAACTATATTATGAAATAAATTCAGGAAATATCACCAGTGAAAATGTCATAAAATTCTGAGATAAAGAAGAGTGATAATTTATCTAAAAAAACAGTAGTTGTTATGGAGCCAGCCTCAATTCATAGAAGTGATGCAATTATCGAAAAATTAGAAGAATGGAAACACAAAAATTTAGAAATATTTGGGTTGCTAAACTACTCTACCAAGCTCAAATTAATTGAAATTATCGGAAAAATTATTAAATATGAATGGATGGAAATTAATGCGCCTGAGAGTTGGAAAACTTTAATGAACTATCTGAAAAAAGTGCTTGATAACTTAGG
>JBARXI010000730.1:0-7983 GCA_049647275.1 Microcoleaceae cyanobacterium | reverse complement strand
CCCCAACGTTGTAGTTTTTTTTGACTTTTTTCTTGTTCCTGGTTTCTGAGTCGGTTAGTGAGATTTAAAGAATGTAGACCCTGGGAGTAGTTTAGTTGATTGATTTTTTGAAACTCCAACGTTGTAGTTCTTTTTCTGAAATTTCTTTGAGGGTCTTTACTGATACCGATAAAGTGTATAATGTATCGTGCTAATGCCAAAAGCTGGCCACCTAATTAATTACATGGTCTATAAATCTCAAATAGATACAACTTTTGACCTATCTACCTATCTAGCAGAGCAAAAAGCTCTGGTTGAAAAAGCGCTTGACAATTCTATCAGCATAGTATATCCAGAAAAAATATATGAGGCCATGCGCTATTCCCTGTTAGCAGGCGGTAAGCGTTTACGTCCAATTCTTTGTTTGGCTACCTGTGAATTAGCGGGTGGGAGTATAGAAATGGCAATGCCTACTGCCTGCGCACTAGAGATGATTCACACTATGTCGTTAATCCATGATGATTTACCCGCAATGGATAATGACGACTATCGCCGAGGAAAATTGACAAATCATAAAGTTTATGGTGAAAATATCGCAATTTTGGCCGGGGATGGTCTGTTAAGTTACGCTTTTGAGTTTGTGGCTACTCAAACTAAGAATGTACTACCGCAGCAAGTGCTACAAGTAATAGCTCGTTTGGGAAAAGCTGTAGGAGCAGCAGGATTGGTTGGAGGCCAAGTACTAGATTTGGCTTCAGAGGGACTCTCAGAAGTATCTGAGGAAACACTGAACTTTATCCATACTCACAAGACAGGAGCTCTTTTGGAAGCTTGTGTGGTTTGTGGGGCCATACTTGCTTCAGCATCAGCAACAAGTTTGCAAAGGCTTTCTCGCTATGCTCAAAATATTGGGTTGGCTTTTCAAATAGTCGATGATATTCTCGATATTACTGCTACCACAGAAGAGCTTGGTAAAACTGCCCGAAAAGACATTGAAGCTCAAAAGGCTACTTATCCAGCAATTTGGGGATTAGAAGAATCTCGGTGTCAAGCTCAAAGACTGATTGAGAATGCCAAGGCAGAATTAGAAGTTTTTGGGGAAAAGGCAATTCCACTAATAGCTCTAGCAGATTTTATTACCAGCCGCAGTAACTAGATAGGGATTCAATAAGTTATGCAGGATATTGGCGAAATCATGGATAACCACGTTCTATGGGTTGCTCTCCTAGCTTGTGCCACAGCTCAGGTTTTTAAGGTGGTGGTGGAGTTGCTTCAGAATGGTAAAATTAATTTACAAGCTTTGGTGACCACAGGGGGAATGCCTAGCGCTCATTCTGCATTTGTGACAGCGTTGGCAGCAGGGGTAGGACAAACAATAGGTTGGGATAGTCCAGAATTTGCCCTGGCTTCCGTTTTTGCAGTTATAGTTATGTATGATGCAGCCGGAGTTCGTCAAGCTGCTGGCCTACAAGCCCGTATTCTCAATCAAATCTTGGATGAATTTTTTCAGGAAGACCACCACTTAAGTCAAGACCGTCTTAAAGAGTTATTAGGCCACACACCCATACAAGTGATAGCTGGTTTAGCCCTCGGAGTAGCTGTATCTTGGATTACTAGTTTAAGTTATTGATTGATTAATTTAATTCTGGGACTAATTAAAGTTACTCGACTACTGTCTACAACTACAGCTAAAAATCCGCGATCGCTTAAATTAAACATACTACTCGTAGCAGCTCGACGGTTCTGTGTATAAGTTACTAATAAAAAAGGTTTTTGCCCATAAGCAACTAAACCGACATTACGGCCTAAACTTCTTTCCAACTGTAGGGCTATTTCAGGTTGATTGGAATAGTCCACTAACACTGCATAACCAGTACCCAGAGGTTGAGGATTAAAGCCTATTTCAGGAGGTGCAGGTAAAGGTCTATTACTTGGGGGGGCCTCATTACTAGGTCTAACTACATAAGCAGACAAACCTACAATATCTTGTACATAACGCGCCCAATCACTTGCAACTTCTTGGTCATCAAAGCCTTGAACTGTACTGACAATCTGATTAAGATAACGACACACAAATATCGTGATATCTGGTGGCAAACTCCGCTTGACTATATCTTGAGCTTCTTGTGCCTCTGTCACCACTACCAATAAATACTCATCACTCAGAGGAGGTTGGCAATTTTCGATTGCCACTGCATAATCAGCTTTTATTGTCAAGGATACCACAGCAATCAGCGTTGAGGCCATAAAAGTTTTTAGGCCTCCCAACCAGAATTTATTTAGTTGCATTTGAGGATGAGTCATTGCCAAAACAAGTTTAGGTTAAGTATTGAGGAGGCCAGTTGTTGTCTTTGTTACTCCTTCACAGAAGCAGCCTCAAGAGAAGCCAAAGGTTCAGGAATAGTTTCTGAAGGTGCCTCAAACTTACCTGTAATTACAAACTCCAAGCGTAATTTTAACCAACTAATAAATTTAGGATTAGTAGAAATAATCGTCGCAGCAGGTTGAGGACATTTAGCCTTTACCCCTGCCAGTTCAGGAGCTTCTAAAAAAGCAGGTTGAGAAATTAACCAGAAATCAATTTCTTTCTCCTTTTCGTGATAATCTCTTTTCCGCTCCTTGATAACTTCTTCAAGGGGCTCTTCCTCTAGTAAAAAGTTCTTACTAGCTAAAACGTAGTGGTAGGTTGGCATTTTAATCAAAAATTACAAATTAGCAATTACAATTCGCCATTAATGGCTTGTTTCATTTGACGGATAGCTCGTTCAATTCCCACGAGTACCGCCCTAGAAATAATTGTATGACTAATGTCGATCTCTTCCATATTTTCTAGGCAAGTAATCTCGATAAGCATTCCAATCAGCCATCGCCATCTCCAGCATTGACTCATTATCCAGCAGCGATCGCCATTTTGGAGCTGTCAAAACGGTCAATTCTTTATGGCGAGTGGCCTCATTTGGAGTTCAATAAATTTAGCCTGAATTTCTTCTGTAGGAAAGTTTCACTTGAGCAACAGTGAATATAACTTTTATCTGTACAAAAGTCAATTAAATCAACAAAAAAGAATTATGTAAGATCGCGCCATTCCCAGCTCTAAATTTCACCCTCCTACTGCTGAAGGTTGCTCCTCAATAGGAATTTTTGGAAAGGTAGGTAAATCTATTGCTGCTAGAGAGGGACGCTGTTGCTGTGGAGCTACTGCTACAACAGGCTCAACTATAGGTAGATTCCAAGTTGGTAAATCTAGTTGACTTACCGTTTTTTGTCCATCTTGATGAACTATCTCAGGAACTTCAGGAAAGTCTTCTATGTCTGTTTCTGGCTCTGTTTCTAGTTGATATTCACTGACATTCCAATTTCCTGTAGATATATTCCAAGATATACGTTTTGTTTTAATATTGGTCTCTATTCGATGGGATTGAGAAATATTTTCTCCGATAAATTCCTCTGTAATGTAGCTTTGCGGTGTTATTTCTGGCTCCGGTTGTTGATTTTGATATTCGGCCAAATCATTTTCTATAACCACATATTCTGCTGCTTCTATTTCTCCTAAAAATACCTGTTCTGATTCGTCTAACTCATAAGTTGGAACTTCAGCAATTCTAGTAAATGGTGGTAAGCTAGGATTTAATTGATTTTCCCTGACATCCCCATCTAACTCTTCTATCATTAAATCTCGATCGGATGTAGTTTCTGGTTGGGGCAGCTCCAAACCTTGAGGCAAATCTACTTTCTTACCAAAACTAATCTTGGCAATAGTTTCCTCACTTTTGCTGCTAATTGTTTCTTCTTCTTCTTCTTTAGCTTTTATCGGTGGCGACCAAGGTTTAACTGGTTGAGAATTTACCACAGGTAAGGGTTGACTTTGTAAGTTAGGGCTAGAAAAAGGATTTTGATCTATTGTGCTTTGAGCTTCATAATTTACCTTTGCTTCTGTAACTGGAGGTTCTTCTGCTAAAGTAGTTTCTACTAAAGATTGATTTACGACATCCATCCTCCCAGGCATTTCTAGGCATCTTTCTAATGCTGCTTTAAATTTTAGAGTTTGTCGTTGCTGGCGGTATAGACGCGAGCGCAACTCTTGGCAACTATTTTCTAACTCTTTGAGATGATAGCTTTGCTCATTATAGGATTGTTGAGTTAGGACACATTGTCTTTCCATTTGTGCCTGTTGCTGTTGACTTTCTTCCCACTTATGTGTTAATGATTCTACTAGAACTTCTTGACGTTGAATAACTTGATTACATAGTTCTAGTTTATAAAATAACTTAGTTACTTGCTGCTGAGTTGATGCCAATTCTTGAGTTCTTTCTTCTAGGAGCCGTTCTTGATTTTCTAAAGTTTTCTCACATTCTGCCAAAGCAGTTTCTAGTTCTGTAACACGATTTACTAGTTCTCGGTTACACTCATGCAGCGCTTCCATAATATTTTCAGATTTTAGTTCTCTGTAGCGACCTTCTGAACTTACAGAGGGGACTTTTTCAACTACTGGGAGGTTTTTTTTGGGTTGAGTTTGAGTTTTTGGTTCTAAATGTCTGGTTTCTGCCTCAGCTTCGCCGCTTTCTACTACAGGAATTGAATCTATACTAATCGCATTTGGGAAATCAACTACCTCCCAATCATAATCTACCTCTGGCCCTAAAATTTCTGATTCCGGGGCCAAAGGTATTTTCATTTTGTCCAGGTTTTGATTATTACCTAATTGTGTATTTTTGATTGGATCGTTTTTTTCTGGTAAGTGCTGATTTCCAGGGAGTTCTGCTTCCGGCATTGGTTTCACCTAGCATTTACAGATTGCCTTATGCTTCCTATATTAATGTTGATTATAGCTGACAGTCAACTGCTTTGTCGAAATAATAACTGTCAAAATTTATACTCTAATTTGAAAATATTTGATATTTCGCCAAAAAGGACTTTTTTATTTGTATGTTAGATGACTGAGATTCATGTTCCGGATAACTATCAGCTATTTTTTCTATAGATATCTCTAACTAAGCCTGCTGTTTGGTCTGAACAATCATATATGGCCCAAATTATCTATTCCATCCACACTTCTATACTCTAGTCTAGCTAATTTTGAAACCCATATTCCGCCCTCCAAATTGTAATGCAGAAAGTAAAACAAAAATACTAGTATTGATTATAGTATGAGTAGTATTAGCACAGTAAAGTAAAACAGAAATACGAGATTTGTATAGATAAGTATTTAAGTAGTCAAACAAAATTAATTGTCTATTTGCTATTGCATATATTATAGTAATTTCATCTAAATTGTGAGATATTATAGCTTTTTAGGCAATTGGCGTTGAGTAAAAATCAAATCAGGCTGAAGATACAGCAATCTTATTTGATTTATGTGAGTTGCATAATCTAGGTATAAATTATAAATATTCATCATTTACACTAACTTCAATAGAATTTTTCACCGAATAATTAAGATTTAAAGCCTCTCCTTTAAAGAGGGAAACAAGAAAAATTTTTCTTTTGAGTCAATCCTATCCCTTTTAAAGAGAGGTAATTGTTAATTATTAATTATTAATTGTTGAAAACCGCTCCGGTGTTCCCCAAAACGGTGCTCCCTAATTTCAAAATCATATCCTCATTGAGCAACGCCGATTTGTGAGATATTCTCAGCTTTTAGAGAAGACCTTAACAAGAAATAGGAAAAACCGAAGCCATGAAATTCTCATAAATCATTCCTAATTACTATATTTCAGTATTATATCAAATCCGGATAATCAGTTATCGAAAACCTTCTGCCTTCTAATATTACTCCTTCCCTTCTGCCTTCTGCCCTCTGCCTTCGGAGCACAGATATGATAAGTATTTAACCGGATTCTATATTAATACTTAAACTCTCCCCTCTTAGTTGTTTCCTTTTCCTGTCAGTATAGCTGCCTTTGTGCGACATACTAGATTTAGAAGTGCCGAATAAGTGCGAGTTAATTTGGTCAAGCTTAATCTTAATCTCAGTGAAAGTCTTCCCTGTTATTGATGCCCCAAAAATCTTTACTTCATTAAATTGCAAGCTGCTGTAAAATAAAATCTAGATAAATAATTAACAATCAATATAGCCGCGCCTCTAAGGGATTTTTTAAAATGGCTTTAAACTTCAAATTTGCTGTAGCTAGCGACTTACATATTGCTGTTCCTCATACTATTGTTGAGCAAGCACATCGTTTCCATTTGGTAGAAGTTAGTATTCCTGCTTTGGAACTGGCACTGGAACATTTAAGCAAGTTAAATCTTGATTTTCTCCTACTACCAGGAGATTTAACTCAAGATGGTGAATCAGAAAATCATACATGGTTAAGTAAAAGATTAGCTCAACTTCCCTATCCAGTTTATGTAGTTCCTGGTAATCACGATGTACCTGTGAGATTTTCCAATGATTATTCTATTGGTTTAGAGGATTTTCCTAGTTACTATTATCATTGTGGTTATGACGATCGGCAGCGATTATATTATACCCACCAAGTATTGCCTGGAGTCCGAATAATTGGACTTAATTCTAATCAGTTTGATGCTTCTGGTAAACAGCAATATGTAGGAGGTTTAGAACCAGAACAATTAAATTGGCTGAAACAAGTTTTAAATGCTGCTGAAGAAGAATTTGTGATGGTAATGATACATCACAATGTAATTGAACATTTGCCAGACCAATCTAATAATACTCTTGGTCGTCGTTATATGTTGGAAAATAGGATAGCTTTGTTAGATATTCTGCGCTCTGCTGGAGTAAAGCTGATATTTACTGGTCATCTTCACGTTCAGGATATTGCGGAATATCAAGGAATTTATGAAATTACCACCGGATCTTTAATTACTTATCCTCATCCTTATCGCATCATTGATGTTACTACTAATCAAGTTGGTCAACAGAGTTTAAAAATTGAGAGTCATCGAATTAATTCTGTGCCTGAATGGCCTCAACTGAGTGAGACTTCTCGAAATTGGATTGCCGATCACTCTTTTCCTTTTATGTTTAAACTCTTGACTAATCCTCCTTTAAATTTATTACCGGAAGAAGCTGAAAAACTTGCTCCTAGCTTGCGTTATTTTTGGGCAGATATTGCAGGTGGAGATGCTGTATTTGACTTTCCTAATTTTCCGCCTCATGTCCGTCATTATTTCCAAAGTTTTAGTGCTTCTAAAAATATTGATAATAATGCTACGTTACTATTAGTATAAATTGGTATAGTCAAGTATCGAATCTTTAATCCTGGCGTGAATTTTTGCTACTTTCACCCTAGCTTTCCGATAGTTCTTAGAACCTTTGTTATTACGAGATAGTTATTTTGGGGCTACCCTCAGTTTCTTGTGTAACTTGTTAAAATATGAGGGATTAGAAACCTTTTTTCCATAACTTGTGTCAGTAAGCTACTGATTCCTAAATCAATTCCTACTTCTTTGTTGACTGGCTTAAGTCTCAAATCTCTAGGGTCATTTATTCTTAAAGACACAGACCATATAAAGTTTCCCAACTCTATCTGCTTTGTAACTAAGCATTGTGCTAAATATTCCCCAAGCACAATCACTAATTGCTTTAGCTAAATTATGATTTTGTATCATACCTTTGAGATTTAGATTTTCTACGGCCATTTAACTCGCCCTACCGAACGCTTATCTATGGTTTCCGTTTACCATCTGGCGGAGACCGCTTCTCTTCGCTCGGGGCTTTGGCTTGTGTAGAAACTCTTCTCTGGATATAGCTATTTTAGTTTGAACTTTAGCTACCTTTATTTGAGCTTTGTTCCTAGTGTTGCTTCCTTTTGATTTCTCTGCTATACCCATATCCTAAGGATATGTCGCAAAACTTTTAAGATTTGGTATTAGAAAAGGATAAAAGTGAGGAGACAAACTCCTTCTAAAAATATGGGGGTAAATACAGCTCGGAAAAACTTATCTAAAGTTCATCAAACTTACTCATAATTATAGCTATGAAACTAAAATGAGTAAGTTTGTTCAGTTGTCTATCCATTGAGTCGTTATCAGCTACAATTA
>JBARXI010000729.1:0-2080 GCA_049647275.1 Microcoleaceae cyanobacterium | reverse complement strand
CAGAAGTAGAGTGAGAAATTTTGATTAACAAAAATCTGATATAGAAGGAAGGGAACTAGAAAAAATCATAGTTCCTTTTGCTCAAGCAGACTCGGTATAAGTATGAATAAGCAAATATCTACCTGCTCGACAAAATAACTACTTTTCTTCTTCCTTACCCTTAGCTAAAATCCAAAGTTCACCGAAATTATGAACTAACTTTAATAAAGAATTTTCTTGTGTTTCTATTGCTGAGATTAAACTCCATTCTGGGCGAAATATAAACACATGACTAAAACCATCAGGAATTTCTGGTACATCACCCACTTCCACAAATTGAAATTTAACTTGAGGATGAAGCAAATAACTGAGAGAAGCTAATCTAACGGAATGATTACTAATCACAAGTGGATTGTTAGTTTGGTTAATTATTTCTGCTACTTGGGGGTCATAATAACTACTATATTTATGCCACCAAGTTTCAGCTTGGGAACTAATTCCACAAGATATTACTCCTACACAAATTAGGGTAACTGTCACTATTTTCCAAAATTTATATTTAACTTGGTTACTAAAATTGGTTAAATTAGTAGCCAAAAGATAAGCAACAGATATTTGAATTCCTAAGTAACTGGGGATGAAATAACGAGGAATAGTTGAACGTTGCCCACCAGATATTAAATCTGGAATTATCAAGGTTATAGGAGTTAATAATATCAAGGTTAAAATAAACAGATTTACTGATTTAGCTGTATTCCGACAGATAAAATAAATTGAGTATATTATTAAAGCTAAAGTGCTCGATAATAAATACGGCCAGATTGTATTTAGACCTAATAAAGCATCATTATCAAAAACCAGATTTTTGACATCGAATAATCTTTCCGAAGAGCCAATCTGAATATCAATAAAAGTAAAACCTATATTAATCAACCATCTTTTCAACAAGGTTAATAAAGGTGCTGTTCGAGATACCCATTTTGTGCCATCGAAATGCTCAATTATTACTATCAACCAGGGTAAAAAAATTAAAAATCCAGAAACAGATGCTAGGAGATAAGCTTTTAATTTTTTGGTTAATTTTAGTTTTTCGATTAAAAGTAAATATAATCCATGCCCCAAGGCTACTAATATGGAAAAAAGATGAGTATATAAGGCAAAGATTAAACTTACTGTGTAAATTTGCCAGTTACGTTTAGTGGGAATTTTCATTGCCCGAAGTAAAGCAATACTTGATAATAAAATCGCCACTGTAAATAAACTATAAACCCGTGCTTCTTGAGCATATAATACTAAAATTGGGGAAACGGCAGTCAGAGCGATCGCTATTTCTCCAACTAATGGTTGATTAAACAATTCTCGGCATAACCAGTAAATACAAGGAAATATTAATAAGCTGGTCAAAGCTGAGAAACTTCTGGTTACTGCTACAGAATGACCAAATAATTGTACCCACCATCTGAGCAGTACAAAATAAATCGGCAAATGTTCTGGGTTTTCTGTTGCTAAAGAGTTGATGGTATTAATGACATTTTTATTAGGGTTAGTGCCTTGATACTGCTGTAAAAATTTCCCATTAATTATGCCTGCTTTATCGGTTATATCTTCTAATTCGCCCCTAGTATAACCAGCAATTCTTAAGGAGGTAATTGTTTCATCGTACCAGTAAACTTTGCGGTCAATATTTATGAATCTGAAACATATTCCTAAGATTAAGGTAATGGCAATAAATATTTTTAGCCAAGTAAAATAAGGTTTTTTATCAAACATTTTTGAAGAAGGTGGTAGGTGGTAGGTTTTAGGTGGTAGGTTTTAGGTGGTAGGTTTTAGGTGATAGGTTTTAGGTGGTAGGTTTTAGGTTTTAGGTTGTAGGTTTTAGGTTGTAGGTTTTAGGTTTTAGGTGGTGGGTTTTAGGTTTTAGGTGGTGGGTGGTAGGTTTTAGGTTTTAGGTTGTAGGTGGTAGATTTTTAGATTTAATCTTACCTTGGATTCAAACTCAATCAATTGTAGACACTTTCTGAAATAAAGATTTCTTCCATAATAGTGCTCTTGAAAAATCTGCTTCTTAATAGCTAAAAACTCAAACTCAACAGGCAAGTAA
>JBARXI010000728.1:0-5423 GCA_049647275.1 Microcoleaceae cyanobacterium | reverse complement strand
CATGGCAACAACTACTTTAGGTAAAACCGGAATAACTGTTAATCCCATTTGTATTGGTACATGGGCTTGGGGCGATAAATTTTTTTGGAATTATGGCAGTAATTATGGAGCTAATGAAGTAGAAGCTGCTTTTCAAACTGCCTTAGAAGCAGGGGTAAATTTCTTTGATACTGCTGAAGTTTATGGCAATGGTTTATCAGAAGAATTGCTCGGAAAATTCATCCAAAAAACTGAACAAACTGTGCAAATTGCCACTAAATATGGTCCTGTACCTTGGCGATTTTTTCCTGATTCTGTTGCTGATGCTGTTACTGCTAGTTTGAAAAGATTAATGCAGCCAAAAGTTACTCTTTATCAAGTACATTGGCCTTTTACTTTTTTTATGAGTCAGGAGACTTTATTAAATGCTTTGGCTGATGAAGTTGAACAGGGGAGAATTGAAGCGGTTGGTGTTAGTAATTATTCGGCGGAAGAGATGCGTCAGGCTCATACAATTCTGGAAAAACGAGGAGTAATGTTGGCTACAAATCAGGTGAGATATTCTCTGCTTTCTCGTCAGATAGAGGCTAAAGGAATTTTAGATACAGCCAGAGAATTAGGAGTTACAATTTTAGCTTATAGTCCTTTGGCTCAAGGATTATTAACTGGCAAATATACTGTGGAAAAATCGCCTACTGGCGCTCGTCAATTTGATTCTCGTTTTCAGAGGAATGGTTTAGAAAAAATTTATCCTGTCATGTCTTTGTTAAAACAAATTGGTGAAAAATATGACAAAACTTTGGCACAAGTCGCACTGAATTGGTTGGTTTTTCAAGATAGTGTGATTCCTATTGCTGGTTGTAAAAATTCTGAACAAGTTCGACAAAATGTGGGGGCAATAGGTTGGGAAATGAGTGAGGATGAGTTTAATCAGTTAGAGCAAATTACTCGCCCTTGGTTGAATTGAAAAAGTAGTCAGTAGTAGGGGCAAATGGGGATTATTACCCTACCAAGCCTATTGGCATCTTTATCAGTTATCAGTTATCAGTTTTTTAGATCGTTGGGGTCGGTTCATTTGATTGAATCCCGATCTGAGCATTTGAACTTGAACCTGCCCCTACTACTTATTTTTTTTGTGTTGAATAAAAAATCATGTGTATGGGCAAGTTACTCCCACTAACATTATACTATCAGACTTGGTTTGAGGATGCAAGTTGATTTTCCGATCGTCGCGACGGTTTTCTTTGGGTGCTTCAGAGAATGTTGATTTTGATGGTTGTCTGGCAAGCGATCGCTTTTTAGTTCTTTTAATTATGTAGCGCGGGCATCTTGCCTGCTAGTAGTTTGACTGACTGAGATTAAGTTTTCTGCTGTAGGGCGAGCATCTTGCCTTCTGATTACTCATGTTATTTTGGCGTTGAATAAAAAGTCATGTATATAGGCGAGTTACCCCCACTAACATTATACTATCAGACTTAGTTTGAGGATGCAAGTTGATTTTCCGATCGTCGCGAAAGTTTTCTTTAGAGTGCTTCATAAAATGTTGATTTTGATGGTTGTCTGGCAAGCGATCGCTATATCTCTAAGTTTTTGTTATAGGTTTTGGATTTTTAGTTTAAAAATTTTAAATTTTGTCATCAACTCCTGACAAAATCTCAGAAGTTTTGCCTGACTTAGCTAACGAGGTTTGAAGGTTTTTAGCTATTTTGCTCAATTTTGTGATATTCTAAATAGAACTATAATCTTAGGCTTAGTCTTGCTTAATCAAATTTTGACGTTGTAAATGCCTATTACTTGGTTATTTTTAGAGGCGATCGCTTGAATTTATTTAAGGATGAATGACTAATTTTTCTCTCTTAATGTTTTAGCAGTTTGATAGATTGACCGTTTTGTGGTAATCGGGAGTAACAACGTTTATATCTATATATAGGTAGGTAGCTAATGTTGGGTTGACGTAGGAAACCCAACCTACCAGACTAGATTAATTTTTCTGGTGCTTTTTTCACCCTTCAGGAAATTGAGAAGAACCAGACAATTTTTCGGCAAACCTACTAAACTGTCTGACTCTGGTTGATTTTCGGAAGCTTGATTAACTTCACTGGAACTGACTGGACTCTTCGACGCTCTTGATAAATTCCCATTTACCAACTCTGGAAATGAAGAGTGCTAGGGGTGGGAGGAAGAGATGGAAGACGGAGAGCAGACAACACGAAAACCCCTATTGTTGTTGAGGTTGTCGGCATTGTTGTTGTTACGCCTGGCACTCCGACAATTCCTAGAATTGTTGTTTGAGCTACCGCCAGGGAAGCTCTGGTTTGTCAGTCCCAATATTTATCTTCTCACAAGGTTGAATGAGGTTAATATTTTTTGTTTTAAATGCCAGCTATTCCCGTGGGCTAAATGAGCAAACCAACTTTGTAGAGATTTTTGTATTTGAGTAGATTCTATTTTTCCGAGTTGATAGTCTGTCTGTAATTGTCTTAATTTTTTTCTGGCTGTTCTTAAATTTTCGGAACGTATTCTAATGCGGTCTGGCAATACTCGGAAACCGACAAAGTTGGCTCCTTTTTTTGTTTGAAATAATTGGCTTTTAATAGGATGAATTTTGAGGCGGAGGTTGGCTAGGTATGTTTCGATTTTTTGTCTGGCGATGACTAAAAATTATTTGTCGTCTGAGAATAAGGCAAAATCATCGACGTAGCGTAAATATTTTTTGACTTTTAGTTTTTCTTTGATGAAATGGTCGAAGTTATTTAGATATAAGTTGGCGAAAAATTGACTGGTTAAATTTCCCAGGGGTAAGCCTTTTCTCCGGTTTGCTGAAGTGAGTAGCTCGTCTCCGGGAAAATTAGTTAATACTGGAATTTGTTGGTTACTGCCATCAATAATTTGGTCGATTAACCAGAGAGTGTTTTGGCATTTGATTTTGCGACGAATAATTTCTTTGAGAATTTGATGGTCGATGCTAGGGAAATATTTAACTATGTCGCACTGTAAAACGTAACGACTGGAACGAGAAAATTTGGTAAAGCGACGTAATGCTTTATGGGTGCCGAAATTAATTCGATTGGCATAAGTATCGTAGATAAATATTTTTTCAAAGATGGGGATAATAATATTACATAAAGCATGATGGATGATTCGGTCTCGGTAGGGAGCGGCAGAAATCATTCTGGTTTTACGGTCGATAATTGTGAAGGTTTTATATTTTCCTGGTTGATAGGTTTTGCTTTCTAGTTCTGTTTTTAATTTTAGTAGTTCTGACTCTAGGTTGTAGTTGAATTTTAGAACGTTGTGTTTATATTTTTTGCCTTTCTGGGATTTTTTTGCTGCTAGGAGGAGGTTGTCAAAGTTGGTGATTTGGGGATATAGGTTTTTATATCTTTTCATTTTTGATTGTTTGAGGATTTTTAGGTTTTTTGTTGTTTAATCCAACTTCCTAATTCTTTACCTATTTCGTTGATTAGTTGGCTGATATATTCGTACCGTTTGTTGTTGATGAGTTGGAAGTCTAGGAGGATTCTGGTTTGATAGCGAATTATGTCTAGTTTGGGATTGAGAGATTCTAGTAAGTTAAGTTTTTCTGAGGCATATTTGGCAAAAATTAGGGATTCTAGAAAGTTATATAAACCGTTAATCATTCTGTCGCCAATTGTGTATTTGTGAGTTTTGGGTAGTCTGTTAATTATTGGTACATACCAGATGATTAAATCGTAGGTTTTTTGAATAATTGATAGTTCGTTCATTTCAACTTTTGGTCGGATTTTGTCAACCCTGTCAGGCTCAACTCTTGCTAACTAATCTTGATTAATCTGGTAATTGTTCTATTTCGTCTTGAATTAAGTCGGGTAAATTTTCTGTATGAACGTGCAAATGGCAAACAGACCCAGTTAGTTCTGCTAAAATATCGCCTTTTTGTTCATCTGTTAGATTTGGCAGTTGTAGCTGATTTAGCAAGAATAGAACTGTCTCGCATTCTTCTCCTAATTCAGCCAATAATACTGATAGGGTTGAGTTAACATTTAATGGCTTTTCGAATTGATAAATCATTTACCGCGCCTTTTCAGTTATCAGTTATCAGTTATCAGTTATCAGTTTTTTTTACGATGGAAAATAAGATTTTGCCAATATGAGATTAAGCCTTCGTCCGGAATGGCTTTCTCTTGTTCATCTGCTATTTTTTGATGGTGTTTGTTAATCTGTTGTCGAATACTTTCGACAGATTTACGAAACTTTTTCTTAGACCATTGTAACCTCTAGAGAAATTTATTATTGCCAGTTTGAATCAGGGGTTATTAGTAATTGTAGAATGGTATTGTCAGATTATGTAGCGACTGTCTTGATTGTCAAGCGATCGCTAACTATCATATATGGGTTTTAATCATCTAGTAGATTGGGTTAAGCGTCGGAGCGCAACCCAACAAAAATTTCTATTCCTGTTGGGTTTTTCTCTATTCCACCTACACCAAAGAATTTGGCTGAGAAAAGTTGGGTTTCTTTCCTTAACTCAACCTACAAAAACTCCTATATTTCAAAATTAGGTGTCACTCTAAGTTTTTGTTATAGGTTTTGGCTTTTTAGTTTGAAAATTTTTAATTTTGTCAGAGATTGATGACAAAACTAGAGAAAAGTTTTCCTAATTATTTAACGAGGTTTCAATATTTTTAGCTCTTTTGCTCAATTTTGTGATATTCTAAATAGAATTATAATCTTAGGCTTAGTGTTGCTTAATTAGATTTTGAGACTGGAAATGCTGATTATATCGTTGTTTTTAGAGGCGATCGCCTGAATTTTCTCCACGATGAATGACTAATTTTTCTCCCTTCCTGTTTTGGCAGTTTGATAGATTGACCGTTTTGTGGTATGTGGGAGTAAAAAGTTTATATATATATATAGGTTAGTAGGTAATGTTGGGTTTCGTTCCTCCACCTAACTTACTTTAAACTCAGGTATCAGTTTGGATGGAGATTGCTTCGGGGTATTAATATAGAAAAGCCAAAGCTAAGTTTTTTCCCATCCCCTCGCAATGACAATTGTACTGTCATTGCGAGGGGGAATATTTCACCATTATTTCTGACGCTCTACCAAAAAGACCCCCGAAGCAATCTCTAGAATTTTGAGATTGCTTTGTTTCTCGTGATGATTAAGCACAGCAGGTTACTTTTCTAATGTTGGGTTTATCCTCCGGATAAGCTCCGCTAACGGTTCCTCAACCCAACCTACTTTTAATGGAAAAGAATCAGACAATTTTTCGGCAAACCTACTAAACTGTCTGACTCTGGTTTATTTTCGGAAGCTTGATTAACTTCGCCGGAACTGACTGGACTCTTCGACGCGCTTGATAAATTCCCATTTACCAACTCTGGCAATGAAGAGTGCTAGGAAGGAGAGACAGACGAGACGATGCGAAAACCCCTATTGTTGTTGTGGTTGTCGGCATTGTT
>JBARXI010000727.1:0-1734 GCA_049647275.1 Microcoleaceae cyanobacterium | reverse complement strand
CTATTCTGTAGTAACAGCGTAATAATAAGCCCTCTTAATTGAGGGTATTTTTAGGAGTGTAAATGAAAAGTCATAACGAAGATAAAGAAATGTTATCTATAAATGGGAAAGAGTATGATGTATCTAATATTCAATATAAAAGAATATTGATAGCTCAAAATATATGGGAATCTGAAAGGATAAAGAAAGTTGAAAACGCAGATAAAAAGATAAAATCCTTTAGCAATATGATTTTGTTAGTAACTTTATATTTAATAAGACAGCCTTTTAAACATCTCTTAAAAAGATATAGCTTTAAAGATGCAGTAAAAGAGTATTTTAAAAGATTGTTTTTAACTAAAAGATCATTATTAAGCTCAACAAAAGAAGAGTTTGAAATAATTGAAGATTGGGTTTATTACAAAATCACTGGTAAAAAAAAAGCGAGCTTAATGAGACAAAAGGGGCTACTAGACTTAATGGAGGAAACTCTAGTGGAGATGGAGAAAACAACCAACTTAAATACAGAAGCATGTTTGAAATTATTACAGACATTTGTTCAAGATCAAACGAAGACCTTGATACAATCTACAGACTCCCCGAAAGCATTATAATAAAAATGTGGCATTATTTACAGGCAGAAAATTGGAGTCAAAGAGAATTAAAAGCGAGTAAAGAAGAGAAAACCAAAGAGCGAGAAAAAGCCCTTGAAATGTGGAGCAAATTATAGATGGCAACATTAGCAGAATTACAAGTAGAAGTAACAGCACTAACAGATAAATTTGATAAGGCTATGAACGACACCAAAGGCAAGATCAAAGGTGTTAGCGATGAAGGTAAAAAAATCCCTAGTGTTGTAAAAAATATGTTTGCAGGGTTTGCAGTAGCAAGTGTCTTAAAAGGACTTGGTGACGTTGCAAAAGCTTCAATAAATCTTGCTAGTGACGCAGAAGAAACACAAAACAAATTTAATGTTGTATATAGTTCTATATCAGACTATGCGAACGATATGGCTATCAACTTAGCTACTGCTTATGGCACATCTATTCAAGGTGCAAAAGATATGCTTGCAGGGACAGGGGATTTATTAACAGGTCTAGGATTTACCCAAGAATCAGCCTTTAATTTATCGGAACAGGTTTTAACACTTGGGGCAGATTTAGCAAGTTTTACTAATTACAGTGGTGGTGCAGAGGGTGCGAGTGAAGCACTAACAAAAGCCCTGCTTGGTGAAAGAGAAATGTTAAAAGGTTTAGGAATCTCTATAAATGAAGCCGATTTAAAAGCCGAGGTATTAAGACAAACAGAAGCAGGATTAACATTTGAAACAGAGAAGCAAGCTAAAGCAAATGCAACGTTAACACTAGTGATGAATCAATCTAAAAATGCAATGGGAGATTTTGAAAGATCCCAAGATTCATACGCAAATCAGATGAAAATAGCTAAGGCTAGAACGGAAGATTTAGGTGTTGAATTAGGAAGGGCATTATTACCAACAGCGACTAAAGGAGTGGGAATATTCTCAACTCTTACAGGAAAGCTTGCAAGTTATATAAAATCATTAAATGATGTGAAAGTTGCCGAGGAAGCACAGAAGGACGGTATAGCAACAAAACAGCAAGATCTACTTATCTCTGAGAACAAATTGACCCTGCTTAAAAATCAACTTGAAGCCGAGAAATTATTATTTGAAGAGCAAGACGAGAACGAAAGTGAGACGTCTAAGTTTGCAAGGAGACAAGCAAAATCATTAGA
>JBARXI010000726.1:0-19511 GCA_049647275.1 Microcoleaceae cyanobacterium | reverse complement strand
TCGAAAGTACCGACCGATAACATTGGCGAGGCTAACTTTACCCCAGAAAGCGGTGCGACCCCGGCGAGGTTCCCTCGCCTTGGGAATGCGCACCAAGAGATGGGAGTTTTCGGGGGGTTATTCCCCCACCCCGTCGCCCCGAAAGGGGACTGGTGGCTGAAGCCACCGCGTCATTTTTCCTCCCCTAGCCTGTAGGGGCAAATGCCCATTTGCCCCTACGAGGGGTTTCCAAACTATCGAGAATTTTTAGATGAATTATTCTCAGCCTCCCCGTAACCCTCAAACACTCGTAGGTAGCATCACTCAAGTGGTGAAGACTATTCATGCCAGTGTTAATTTTTCTCGCCTAGCACTTAGACCTAATGCTAAAGTACCAGAACTGTGGATAGAAGATTCTCCAACAACTCCAGCTAAAAAATATCCTCTCTTGGGCGATCGCTATCTGATCGGACGTTCTTCTCAATCCTGCGATATTGTAGTTCGTAATCCCCTAGTTAGCAAGATTCATCTTTCTTTGTCACGAGACAGCAACAGAGCAGATTCGCCTTTTGTGATTAAAGATGAAAATTCTGCTAATGGTATCTACTCTGGGGAAAAACAAATTCATAGTCTGCCATTGCGTCATGGCGATACATTAACTTTAGGCCCGCCAGCACTAGCTGATGCTGTTAAAGTTCGATATGTTAATCCTCCTGTATGGTATTTTCAAGCATTTCGTTATGGAATGTTAGGCATTTCTGGATTAACTGCCTTGGTTACTTTAGCAATTTTGTTTGAATGGACAAAATTTCAGGTTGACCCTTTACCTAATCCAATTACAGGCCCAGTCATTGTCTATGCTCGTGATGGACAAACTACTCTACGTCCAACTTACAGAAATGCTCATTATGAGTTGGGGCGAATCTCTAAATTTTCTACATTTTTACCTGATGCGGTGGTAGCTTCTGAAGATAGTCGCTATTATTGGCATATTGGCGTAGACCCGATCGGAATTTTACGAGCAATATTGACAAATCTAAGAAAAAATGGTATTGCTGAGGGAGGGAGTACGGTAACTCAGCAGCTAGCCAGAAGTATATTTCGCGACTATGTTGGTACAGAAGATTCTTTGGGTAGGAAAATACGAGAGGCAGTGACAGCTCTCAAGTTAGAGGCCTTTTATAGCAAAGAAGACTTATTATTAGCTTACCTAAATAAGGTTTATTTAGGGTTAGATTTATATGGATTTGAAGATGCTTCTAGATTTTATTTTGGCAAGAGTGCTACAGATTTAAGTTTGTCAGAAGCAGCAACATTAGTCGGGATTTTACCAGCACCCAATAGTTTTAATCCTGTAGAAAATTATGACATAGCGATAGAAGCAAGAGATAGGGTTATTTATCGAATGCTTAGTTTGGGTATGATTGATGAGAAAGAAGCAGATAGAGCCAGGCGATCGCGTGTAGAAATTAATCCGAAAGCAATAGAGATAATTCAGAGTACAATAGCACCTTATTATTACAGTCATGTATTTAGTGAATTAGAAGAGTTACTAGGAGAAGATTTAGCTAGAGAAGGGAATTTTATTGTACAAACAGCTTTAAATACCGAAATTCAAACTAAGGCAGAAACAAGTTTACAGGATACGATTAATAACGCTGGTTCATCCTCCGGATTTTCTCAAGGTGCTATAGTCACAATGGATTCTAAAAATGGGGAAGTAGTAGCCTTGACTGGAGGTGCAGATTACCAAGAAAGTCAGTTTAACCGCGCTACTCAAGCCCAACGTCAACCAGGCTCTACTTTCAAAGTATTTGCCTATGCTGCTGGTTTAGAAAAAGGGATACCACCAACCAAATTATATCCTTGTAGTTCCCTCAGATGGATGGGTCAAAGTTATGGAGGTTGTCAACGCAGTGGCGGTAGTACAAATATGTACACTGGTATGGCACTTTCAGAAAATGTGGTAGCTTTGCGGGTTGCCCAACAAGCAGGTTTAGATAATGTAGTCAGGATGGCAAAGCGTTTAGGGATAAAATCTAAATTGGATGCTGTACCAGGATTAATTTTGGGTCAAAGTGAAGTTAACGTTTTGGAAATGACAGGTGCTTACGGAGCGATCGCTAACCGTGGGGTAAGAAATCGCCCCCATACTATTAGAAAAATTATTGATAGTAGTGATTGTAGCGACCGCAATAATATTTACACTTGTCGTTGTATCTACTCTTATCAAGCAGATCCAAATTGTGAAAACTCCCAAGGAGATATTGAAGCTAACCGACAGATTCTACAACCACAAATAGCAGATACGATGACGAAAATGCTCCAAGGAGTTGTGCAATATGGTACAGGTCGTGGTGCTTATGTAGGATTAGACGAAGCAGGTAAAACTGGTACTACAAATAATGGAGTCGATCTATGGTTTATTGGATATATTCCTAATCAAACTTTGGTGACTGGAATTTGGTTAGGGAATGATGATAATTCCTCTACCTATGGTAGTAGTGGGCAAGCTGCTCAGTTATGGGGGAGTTATATGGAAAAAGTTGTGGGTGATTAATAAGTTGGTAATAGGTAATTGGTATAGCTTTGTAAGTTAAGGTTTTATCTTAGGACAACTGATAAGAGATTCAGCATGAGCAGAGACTTTCTCTTCATCTAACTCCCCGTCATATTTTTCAATAAACATTCCTCCCATAGGGTAATAACCTTTTGGTGCTTCCTTATCATAGTAGTTCCATTGCTGCCAATAAGTCCATGTTGTACCATCAAACCACCCTAATACCTTAGCCCATTCCTTTATCGGTTTTGGGTATCCTTTTCTTTGCATTTCTAGATACTTTTGTTTTTGGTAACTCAAGCTAAATAAAAGTTCATCTTCGTCTGAAGCATTTTTCCAAAGTTGATCGATAAGAAAAAGATGTTCACACTCAAATTCCTTGACTTCATTGAATTCAAGATTGCATTGTTCCTCCTTATTTTTAATATGGCACATAAGAAAGTAAGTTTCTTCGTCTGCATTTCTCCACTTATTTTCTTTTCCTCCCTGTAAAATGTCTTTCAGTTTTCTATATCTTTTTTTAGTTCCCTGATTAAAAGGTATTAAATGGTCTTCAAGATCGAAAGTTGTCGTAGGGTTTACATTAACATTAACGGTGATAGATTCTGAAACTGCACCAGAAGAGTCAGAAATTTGATAAGTAAAAGTATCACGTCCTGTAAAGTCTTCTGGAGGATCGTAGATAACAATAGCAGGTTTTTCTCTCACACTACCACC
Source organism: Microcoleaceae cyanobacterium (assembly GCA_049647275.1). Classification (GTDB taxonomy): domain Bacteria; phylum Cyanobacteriota; class Cyanobacteriia; order Cyanobacteriales; family Microcoleaceae; genus JASJEE01. Next base: position 16,255 of record JBARXI010000726.1, on the reverse strand, counting down.
CTTGTTAGTTTTTGATTGTAGATAGTAAATAGTCAACCGATCGCCCTCTCGATCGTTGACGTTATTAATGACATTAATATCAGTTTGGATATTTCTTTTGGTCTCAGCAATTAGAGTTTCTTTTTTAGGTGTAGGTGGTGTATTCGAGTTTGGTATTGACCCAGGTTGAACTCTGTTCACTGTAACTGAAACCGCAATAGGTTCAGAAACTTGACCACAAGAATAAACTACTGTGTCATCAGAATTACAAGTAACATCGCCATCCTTAGCAGTCTCTAGGACTACATTTTCTATAGTGAGGTTATCGTTATTAATCAGACGAATAGAGAAAGGATTTTTTTCAGATCGCTTTGAAGGTTTTTGACAGGTTGAGATTGAAAAAGGTAGTGACAAATCTTGCTTCAAACTACATACTATAGGTTTAACAAAATTTTGTGCTGGTATTCCCAAGAGTAAACCCACAAAAAAAGCATAGAAAAGGTAAACTTTAGGAACTTTAGGCGGATCGAGTAGCTCTGGTGGTACTTCTGGCCAAATCTCTTTTAACGCTTCTACAGAAATTGCCCGTCCGCTTTCACCCTTTCCTTCCATATCAGTAGCAACACCTAGAACACAATTTTCCCTTGAATCAACAACTGGTGCCCCACTATAACCTTTTTGAAGCAAGCCTTTTGTGATTTTTAGTTTCCAAGCTATTACTTGTTCAATAGACCCTTCTATTGATTGGGTCACAAAATTCTTTTCTCCTACTTCTCCCTTAATTTCCTCAGAAGAAAGTGTTTTTGACTCTCCAAAAAGATAGTAACCTAAAATTTTAATTCTAATCCCCTTTGCTTTTGCTAAAATTCTCAATTTCCATTGCGGAATATCTAAGAGTCCTCTAACTCGCAACACAGCTAAATCAAAACCATTCTTATTTCCTATTGCTACAACTTCTGCGGGAATCTTATTCACCAATACATTCTCCCCACCACCCACATCTTCAACTACATGGGCGCAACTAAGGAAGTAAGTGTGATGCTGTTTCCGATAAAAAGCAAACCCAGTACCAATAACATTTGCTTTTTTATCAATAGCACTGCTAATTAAAACAATAGATTCTTCTAGTCGTCTACTCATTCTCTAACTGTTTTGGTTTCAGCACTAATTTCACTGTTAAATTTGCACCTGCTTTTGCTTTGGTAATATAGAGATTACCTTCACCCTCGAAGTTAAAACCCATCTCCACCTCAGCTTGTTCAATTTCCATTTCTTTGTTAATTTCTTTCCAGACTTCTGCAATGGGAAGACTTATACTAATTAACATGGGTTTAACTTCTGGGAAAGTAGATTTGACTGGCGTTGCTGAATCAAGAGATGAATCTTTTGGAGCAGGTAAACCCAATCTTTTACTTCCTCTTTACTCTAAGCCTAAAATTCATCCCGCAAATATGCAACGCCATTTGACTTCCTTGGCAATATTAGTAGAAATAGGCTTGGCTTCATTGTCTGGGACTTCCGCTTCTACCCAAATTCCATCTTCTAGTTCAATTAATCTAGTAGCCATGGGTGTTTATTGGTGAATTTAACTCTATTCTATTCAAGCATATCTGATATGAGTAATTTTCAGGATACTGGAGGCTATCTGTAAATAAAGGTTGAATATTCCTTAAAAATTAGCGAACAGTTAAAAGGTGAATTAGATTATTTCCTCCAAAGCCAAACTCTGTTTCTTGTCATTGAAGCCAAAAATGCCGACTTGCAGTAGAATTGATTGCTGTAGAATAAGCATAATTTGCCAACTATTCTATACTAGATGGTGCAGTTTCAATGGGTAACATTTGGCAAGTTGCTGTTTTGCAAACTCAACAAAAGCGAATTATACAAGATATAAATCTGTATCGAATTCCGGCAGACTTAGCTGAGTTGCGACAGATTATAGTGGTAATTTTAGAAGGTGCTAGATTAGACTAATCTGTTGTCTATTATTGATGTATTTTTAATTTAATTTGAGTTGAGTAACTAACTACATCAAGGAAAAACCTGGGGAGAGGGGGGTAAATCTTCTATTTGAGCCAAGGTTTCTTGAATACGTGGAGTTGCCATAAATTTTTTCGCATCTTCAAGTAACTGTTTACCCCAAAGATTTTGATCGAGATAGTCAATCTCTGCATATCGACTATCTAGTCGTAGTGCGGCCTCTCCCATAGCAAGTCCTTGTTCCTTATCCCCTTGGATATAGAGAGCTATAGCTAATGCTAGTAAAGGTTCTGCTGCTTTATTATCCAAAGACACAGCCTCACGCCACTTCTGAATCGCAGTCTCTATATCACCCATCTCATATTGAACTAAGCCAATATTATTAATTGCAGGCCATAGATTTTTTTCTAGGTCATAAGCCTTTTCATATTCGGCGATCGCTCTTTTAAATTTACCACGCTTATAATAAGCATTACCCAAATCAAATAAAGCACCGGGGCTATCAGGTTTAAACTTCAAACCTGTTTTTAACTCATCGATAGCTTCTCCATACTTAGCTATTTGAAAGTAAGCTTTACCAAGAACAAACCGAATATCAGCATTACTTGGATCGAGTTCTTGAGCTGTTTGTAGAGCAGCAATACCTTCTTCTAATTCTTCAGCTTGAATGTAAAGACTGCCTAATAATGTCCAAGTTTGTTGACTATTTGGAGCTAATTGAGTGGCCAATTCAGCTCTAGATAAAGCTAACTCAAACTGTTGAAATCTGGCTAATTGTAAAGCTTCTTCTGCGAGACTCAAACCTGTCTGCTCTAGTTGAGCTGAGTCTAGCTGTAGTATATGAGGAACTAATGCCTGCCCTAGTACAGGTTTAGCAGTACCCCACAGGCTTATTGTGATTAATAGAGAAAGTAAGGAAATTCGATTTGGCACGGGTCTTTAGTATTTCAGCTTAGAAGTTCTGTTAACTGTATAGTATAATAGGATAGCTTAGAAACTTCACTAGTTGGATGTAGATTCTGATTTTCAATGGATTGAAGAGGGTAATTCTATCTTTGCTCTGAGTAGGATGAATAAGTAATATAGAGATATTCAACAATTAATAATTAATAATTAACAATTAATAATTAGCTCTGCTTAAAAGAGATAGGATTGACTAAAAGGAAAATTTTTTCTTTTTTCCCTTTTAGAGCGATTGCCCATAGCGCAGCCAAGGATAGGTTTTAAAGCTTAATTATTTAGGAAGAAATTAATAGATTTTTTTTACTTTTTAATTAATAATTAGCTCTGCTTAAAAGAGATAGGATTGACTAAAAGGAAAATTTTTTCTTTTTTCCCTTTTAGAGCGATTGCCCGTAGCGCAGCCAAGGATAGGTTTTAAAGCTTAATTATTTAGGAAGAAATTAATAGATTTTTTTTAACTTTTTTTTGCTAAATATTTTATTCAAAAACTTTATATAAGGAGCCTTGAACGAAGTCAGAAGTCAGAAGTCAGAAGTTGTTTTTGTCATGGGGATTTGAGCAAGCCTCCAAAAACATTTCGCCTTAAAAGGCGGGGTTTTAGACCCAATTATTTGGATAAAAAATGATTCCCTAACTTGCGAACTTATTTTCAGGATGGATGTTTAAACTAAACTATTGGTAACATAATTTTAAATTCAGTACCCTGGCCTGGCAAAGATGTTAGTTTCAATGTTCCACCATGTTTTTCACTAATAATCTGATAACTAATCGCTAATCCCATACCTGTGCCTTTGCCTACAGGCTTTGTTGTAAAAAAATTATCAAAAATTTTATTTTGTATTTCTAAAGGAATTCCAAGTCCATTATCAGCCATTTTTATGATTAGCCAATCACGCTCTTTTTCTACTATTACCTCCGTACTAATCTCTATTTGAGGTTGCCAATCAGACTCTAAATCCGTAGATTTTTCGTTAAGTGCATCAATTGCATTACTAATAATATTCATAAATACCTGGCTAAGTTGACCAGAATAGCAACTTACCATTTGTAGGTCAGTACAATAATTTTTAATAACTTTAATACCGTACTTGAGGCGATTATTTAAAATTAATAAGGTACTATCTATACATTCGTGAATATCTGCTGGTTTGCGTTGAGACTCATCCATGTGAGAGAAGTTACGCAGACTATTCACAATTTTGAGTAATTGTTCTGAACCAAATCTGATACCTTGAGTAGTTTCAGATAATTCTTCCTGTAAAGTATCATATTCTATTTGTTCTTTAATTCGATTGATAATGGGAGAAGACTCTGATATTTCATCGTAAGCAGCCAAGAGTTTTGTAATTTCCTCTATGTAGGAAGTGAGAAATATCTGATTGTTCCAAATACAGTTAACAGGATTTCTAATTTCATGAGCTACTTCAGCAACCATTCTTCCCAAACTTGCCATTTTTTCTGTTTGAATAGTTTTTCCATGAGTTTGTTCTTGAAGTAGATGACTGGTAAGTTCATGAATCTTTGATTGAGCAACTAATAATTGATGCACATCCAATAATCTATAAACTTGAGGTTGTATTTCAACAACTACTGGATCGTAGAGTAATTCAGCTCGTCTTTGTAAAGATTTTTGTGCTGCTTCGACGATTAATGTATTACCAGGCAGAATTAATACTTCTATTTGAGAAAAGCGATATAGCACATCTATAGAGCGTTTATAAAACATCTCTATACCGTAGCGACCTCCCATTCTTTCAAAAAATAATCGCCGGGAAATCATACCGACAAATTCACCTTTCTGATTTGTCAAAATAACACCAGGAAGCAAAGGGTTAGCTTCAAACACAGGTGCAATTTCTTTTCCCAAGCAGCTAGACTCTATCTGAAAATCTTGGAGAGGCAGTTTCTCTATAGTAGATTCTAAAGATAAATTTTGACTTTTAACCTGTAAGTTAGACACAATAAATGAATCTGAATATGACTCATGCAAAGCGAACATATTTAAGGAGTCCTTATAGTTAGGTATCAAGAGATACGTTGAAGCATAATATAATATTTTTGATTCTTGACTCTCATATACTATTTTATATACATAAGATTATACCTTTTTAGCACAATCCTCACAATATAATCAGAGGTTATAAGAATTGCTTAATATTTTTCATTTCTTTATTTATTTATTTATTTCTTTTATTTATAAATAATAATTTGGCCAGTTTATTGGCACGTAAGCACACAAAATTAATTACACATACTGCTAAACTTAAATGGTCATGCTGTAATAGTTACAGAAAGAAAATTGAAGCGGGTAATTAATTTTGCTTGAGCACTTAAGAAGACGCAATACTGATTAGTATCTAATATATAAGTCTGATTTAGCAAAATTAGCGCTATTAGTCGCCAAATAATATTATTATATAGTTTACATTAAGTTTTAAGTTGAGTTAATAATTATAGATTATACTTACAAAAAGTTTACAGCCCTTTGCACGACTAATCGGTACAGTAACAATATTCGGTAAATCATAAGGTTTCATTTTTATCTTGAGCTTATTGTTTTAAGCATTTTACCTAATCGTTCTGCAAAGGGCTGTATTTTAATTAATTATTATAGCTAGCAATTATGATTGGAGGAATGATTGGAGGGTGTTGATTAATCTGGGTGAAAACTAATAATAAACTCACTCAACCCGTCTCTAATGATACAACATTTCATAAATTTTACTAAGTATCTTAGAGTTATAGTGTAGTTATTAGGTGTGGTAGTAAAAAGTAGTAAGTGTAAGATGGAAGAAGGATTCATAAGACAAAAGACAGGATTCAGAATCAATTAGTAGGGGATTCACACCTGCCACTACATTAATTAAATACCACAAAATCTGATGATTTAGTGGGGGTATTCAACCCATTTATTTATCTATCAGTCGTACAAAAAATTCTATTCTAAATATCTCAATCTTGTAAGTCGCCAATTCGACGGCTCCCCTACCTAAATTCTTGGTTGATAAAGCAGTTTTTTCGGTTACTAGTTGCTAATAAATAAGTGAAAAATATAGCTTATTGTTGATTGGCTAAAAGCGCCAAACTACTTGATAGTTGTAGATAAAAAATAGCCAAAATATAATCTAGGAGTCTTCATTGAGAAATGCAATTTGTTTTAATTTTGAGGTATTTGAGGTAATGGTAATAAAATTTCAAATTCAGTACCGTTTCCAGGAGTGGAATTAACCCGTAGTTTACCGCCGTGTTTTTCTGTAATAATTTGATAACTAATCGTTAAGCCTAAACCAGTTCCTTTACCCACTGGTTTAGTTGTAAAAAAGTTATTAAAGATTTTGTCTTGAATCTCTAAAGGAATCCCCGGACCATTATCAATAATCCGAATTGATATGTAATTATTGTTTTCTAGTTCTGTATTTATCCAAATAGTGGGAGATGTGGAGAGTTCTTCTTTCTTATCTTCTAAAGCTTCAATTGCATTACTAAACAGATTTACAAAAACTTGACTTAATTGACCAGAATAACAATTTAACAGAGGGATTTTTCCATAATTTTTAATAACGGTAATTTGGTGTTTGAGGCGACCTCTTAAAATTAAAAGTGTACTATCTATACATTCATGGATATCAGCTTGTTTTGGTTTAGTTTCACTCATATATGAAAAGTTTTTCAGACTACCAATAAGCTGATTCAATTGTTCTGCTGAAACTATGATACTTTGAATGAGTTCTGGCAAATCTTGTTGAAGGAAATCAAACTCAATGTCATCCTTTATATTTTCAATATTATCTATTTTTTCAGGAATATTTTGTTCATAAGCATTCAAAAGTTTATTCAAATCTTGATAATAGTTGAAGAGAAATTTTGTATTTCCTAGGATACAACCTACAGGATTTTTGATTTCGTGAGCTACTCCTGCTACCATTTGCCCTAAACTAGCTAATTTTTCTGTTTGAATAAGTTGAGATTGAGTTTGTTGATGAAGTAGTTTAGTTGCTAATTGATGAATGTCTGATTTTGCTACAAGTAACTGATGAATATCTATTAAACCGTATGCTCCAGATGATGTTTTAACAACTATTGGTTCGTATAGCAATTCTGAAGAACGCTGTAATGATTTTCTAGCGGCATCGACAATTAATGTATCATTAGATAAAACTAACATTTCTATTTTGGCAAAACGATATAAAGTTTCTATGGAACGTTGTAAAAATAGTTCTCGACCAAAAGGGCGACTAATATATTCTAAAAATTTTCGCCGAGAAATCATACCTGCTAACTCACCTCTATTTAGTAAAATTACTCCTGGTAATAAAGGATTTGTTTTAAATAAATTAGCTAGTACAATTCCTGTTGTAACGAAATCGACTTCAGAATGATAAATTGATAAGTCTTGCAGTGTTGATGCCAAATGGAATTTTTTTGAGCTTTCTTGATATAGAATTTGAGTCAGTTGTTCAATTTCTGATGTATTTAACATAAAAAATACTCCACTATTTGATTGGATTTTAATTTGATTAATTTACTGTGGTCAAGAAACACCCTGATATCTTATAACAAAATTATTTTATTTATTCTCTAAACGAGGATGTAATACCAATTTGATAAATCTTTGCTACAAATATCTAGACTATTTATTGGGAGCCATAGGTCATTTCAGTTATCAGTTATCAGTTATCAGTTATCAGTACCTCCTGCAATAGGGAGGCAAGAAAATGCGGAATTTTCTTTTTTATCCCCTTGTAGAGCGACAGCTCGTGGCGCAGCCAAGAGGAGGCTTGAGACCGAATTTCTTTGGTCAGGAAGAACGAGTCATAATTCATAGCTTTGACACCATTTATTAGGTAGTAAATTATCTTTTTAGTCAAGATAAAATATCCTGTAAAGTCTTTTTATCGCCCTTATTCTTAGTAAAATTATTTTTTAAAATTGGTATAAAACATCATTCATTTTGATTTAGATTGCTAATAAAATTGATATTCTACTATCAAAATCAACTTTGGGAATGAAGTCTTTTCAAAAAACGATAAAATCAATCCCAAAATAATTATTAAGTTTCGCCAATATGAACTTCCCATTGACTCAAAATAACCCGGTCGCGACCTTTTCCTTTAGCTTCATAAAGAGCTCGATCTGCTTCAGCAATTAATAGTTCTAAGGAGAAGTCTATCTGAGGAATAATAGTAGCTACTCCTAAACTCAAAGTCAGATAATTATCAACTTGAGAAGCTATATGAATAATATTTAATGCTTTAACTTGAGAACGAATTTTTTCCGCGATAAAAACAGTATCAGTAGCATTTATACCAGGTAAAATTACAGCAAATTCTTCTCCTCCATACCGAGCTACTAAGTTTTCACAATTTGTTCCTGTAACCAGGTTTACAGCCTGCTTCATCGCCAAGGCCACCAGTTTTATACATTTATCTCCTGCTTGATGGCCATAAGTATCGTTATAACCCTTGAAACAGTCTATATCTGCGATAATTAAAGACAAAGGGTGTTGGTGTTGTGCCATCTGAAACCACTGTTGAGCCAAATATTCGTCAAATCGTCTACGATTAGCAACTTGAGTTAAACCATCTAGAGATGCTTGACGCTCCAATTCTTGATTAGAAATTTCCATTTTTTGACAAACTTCATGGAGTAATTTAGTGGCCATTTGATGAATCCGACATTGAGCAATTAGGAGATGATGGACATCTAAAATTCTGTATACATAGGGTTCGATTTCTACCACAATAGGTTCATATACTAAGTCAACCGATCGCTGTAGAGCTTGGCTAGTACCGTCCACAATTTTAGTATCTACAGGCAAAACTAAAATATCTGTGCCAGCAAACTGATATAAAGTCTTTAGAGACCTTTTGAGAAAAAGTTCCCGTCCAAAAGGACGACTTAAATATTCGAGGAATCGTTGCCGAGAAATCATGCCAAATAGCTGTCCCTTATCTGTTAAAATCACTCCTGGTAATTTAGGTTCGGCTTCTAGTCGTTGGGCAACAACTTCTCCTGATTGATTACAGTCAACTAGGAAGTCATAAACAAATAGACTTTGCAAAGTTGACTCCTGAAATGTAATAGGCAGACAGTTGTCTGAAATAGATGAAACTAATAATTCAGAACAAGACAGGTTAACCATAAATAGTAACAACAAAAAGTCAAGATGGTATACATAGAGCGAAGATATTTCTAGTTATTAGGTTATCAAATTACCATGCTATATACTTAACTGTACTGTAACCTCCGTAACTTAATAGTGAGGTTATTAACTGTTAAACAAAGAATATGGCAAGTTGTTGAATTTTGTAGAAATATGTTATGATATCAAGCCTTCGTAGATTTGAGGAACGGGGATGGATAACAATGAGCATAACAGCATTATTATATATACAAAATATATACAAAAACACTGAAGTTTAAGAATAGGTAAACAATGGCATCAACGCTGATAAATCAGTTGAATAATGCTTTCACTCTCTTTCTCAGTCTATTGGTAGAAGCAATGCCATTTTTGCTGTTGGGGGTGATTTTTTCTGGAATATTACAATGGTTTATTGATGAACGGAAATTAATCACTTTTGTACCGCGTAATCCTCTTTTGGGAGCATTTGTGGGCAGTTTAGTGGGTTTTTTGTTTCCAGTTTGTGAATGCGGTAATGTTCCGGTAGCACGACGTTTATTACTGCAAGGTTTTCCTGCATCAGTGGCAATTGGATTTTTATTGGCTGCTCCAACAATAAATCCGATAGTGATTTGGGCAACTTGGACAGCATTTAGAGACCAGCCGGAAATAGTGGTATTGCGAGTAGTATTTTCTTTGGCGATCGCGACTATTATTGGTTGGGTATTCAGCGTGCAGAAGGATATGCGACCACTTCTTCAACCGACAACGGCTCGTTTATTACCATTACCTCGCTCTACTAAACAGCCAATACCTAAACAGTTGGAGAGTTTTCCGCTGTTACGATCAGGAACATTTTTTGTTGGAGAATCTAGCACATCTAGACCTCTAGAATCAATTCCCCTCTGGCAACCAGAAATTGCTACACCTGCTAACTTGAGTCAGTCGCTGGGAGTCAGCAGTCAAACAATTTCAAGTAAAAGCATGGATGGGAAATCTCTCTTCGTTAGACCTGATAAAAAACGTCTTTTATCATTGTTAAATAGTATGGTGCAAGAGTTGCGGGAGTTAGGCGCAGTATTAGTAATTGGTAGCGCGGTCGCTGCGATAATTCAAGTTGCTGCACCTCGTGAACTTATTCTGAATCTTGGTCAAGGGCCAGTTACTTCGATTATTGCCATGCTGACTTTGGCTGTAGTGGTTTCTATTTGTTCGACTGTAGATGCTTTTTTTGCCTTATCATTTGCTGCAACTTTTACTAGTGGGTCTCTATTAGCTTTCTTGGTTTTTGGACCAATGATTGATATTAAGGCTGTGGGTTTATTATTATCAGTTTTTCGGTCGAGAGCTGTGATTTATTTGATGGTATTGGCAGCACAGTTGACATTTATTATGGCTGTGGTAGTGAACTTATATTTGAGTTAAATTAACTGGTCATTCACAGAAATATATTTTGATATGAAGGTTGACAAATCATTCTTTTCTTTACTCAAACGATATAGTTCTTGGATAGATGCTGGAGCAATTTTAGTTTGGGGTTTTGTGTTGCTATATTATTGGTTTACAGAAAAGTTATATATACTAATTCATCCCCGTTATTTTGGCTTAACTGTTGCTGCTGGAATCAGTTTATTAATATTAGGTGGATTGAAAATCTGTGAGTTATGGAATATTAGCAAAAATCAAAAATTATCAGGGCAATCACAGTCGGGATTTAGTGGTCTCGAAAATCAACAACATATTAACTTTTTTCCTCCTGGTTGGGGTAGTGCTTTACTGTTAATATCTGCTTTGCTGGCTTTGACAATTACTCCTCAAGTTTTTGCTAGTCAAACAGCATTACAAAGAGGTTTAACAGAGTCTTTACCAGTAACAAGAACTCAACCTCAAGCATTTCGTACTGCTACTAAACCAGAAGACCGCTCCTTAATTGAATGGATTAGGACTTTAAATGTTTATCCAGAGCCAGATGCTTATAACGATCAAAAAGTGGAAGTAACTGGATTTGTAATTTATCCTCCGGCATTATCTGAGCAATATTTTTGGATATCTAGATTTATTCTGACTTGTTGTGCGGCTGATGCTTATCCAGTCGGATTACCAGTTAAGTTACCAGAGGGCAGAAGTCGGAGTAAATATCCTCAAGATAGTTGGTTTAAAATAGAAGGTAAAATGATTACTGATGAGTTGAATGGTCAACGTAAATTAACAATTTTGCCCTCGGAAATTGAGCCAATTCCTAAGCCGAAAAATCCTTATGATTATTAGCAATAATAGCACTGAAAAAAACATCTAATTCGGGCACTCATTTAAGTTATAGTTATCTTCCTTACTGATAGTATTTGTAAGATTATTCGAGCTAAATGATATAACAGATATTAAATACATCAGTTGAAAAGGTAACAAAACACGAACATCACTATGATTATCCGTAGCTTTAAACTCGTCCGAGACTTTTCGATAGTTAGCTTCAGTGCATTTATTCTAGCAACTATCATGCTTGCGGTATTTTACCGTCAGCAAGCACTACATGACCTAAGAAGCTTAACAGAACATAACAATGTGGCACTGACGCAGCTTTTTGCCAATACCATCTGGCACAAATATGGAACTTTTCTATCCTCAACCCAGACTCTCAATGATAAAGCACTCATAGCAGATCCTAAAATTCGTCAGATACGTGAAAATGCGATGGCGCAATTTGAAGGCTTATCAGTCGTGAAAGTTAAAATTTATGACTTACAAGGACGCACTGTCTTTTCTACTGATGTCTCTCAAATAGGAGAAGATAAGAGCAACTCACCAGGCTTCTTATCTGCTAAGTCTGGTCAAGTCGTCAGTCAATTAGGACATAGAGATACCTTCAAAGCATTAAACAGCACCCTAGAAAATCGCGCTCTCCTTTCAAGCTATATTCCAGTCAATGGCGAAAACAGAGATATTGTAGGAGTATTTGAGCTTTACACTGATGTTACTCCCTTGCTCCGACAAATTAACCAAACCCAGCGTCACATTATTCTAGGTAGTCTAGCGATCCTGACAGTGCTTTATGGTATCTTATTCCTCTTTGTTCGGAGAGCAGACCGTTTGCTAAACAGACAATATCAACAGTTACAAGAATCCGAAGGTCGCTATCGGAGTCAAGCCAACGAGCTAAAACAAGTGTTACATAAACTGCAAAAAACCCAAACACAAATGATCTACAGTGAAAAAATGTCTAGCTTAGGACAACTGGTTGCAGGGGTTGCTCACGAGATCAATAATCCTATCACCTTTATTCATGGTAACTTGCATCATGTTCAAGAATATACCCAGAGTTTATTGGCAATTGTTCAGTTATATGAAAAATATTACCCCGATGCAGTAGCTGAAATTCAAACTGAAGCAGAAGAAATTGATTTAGAATTCATTGAAAATGATTTGCCCAAAATTCTTTCTTCGATGAAATTTGGCAGCGAGCGAATTCGCGACATCGTACTATCTTTGCGTAATTTTTCTCGCAAGGATGAAACTGGAATAAAAACTATAAATATCCACGAAGGCCTTGAGAGTACCCTGATGATTTTGCAACATCGTCTCGAAGCTAGTACAAAAAAACCAGCAATTCAGGTCATTCAAGATTATGCAACTCTCCCACCTATCCAATGTTATCCTGGACTACTCAATCAAGTGTTTATGAATATCTTTAGCAATGCCATTGATGTATTGGAAGAGAAGATTGAGAAACAAACAGATTCCGAACGTCTAGATGATCCCAGTCAAATTACAGTTCGCACCTCTGTCATTGATACTCAATGGGTGAAAATTGCGATCGCAGATAATGGTGATGGTATGTCCAAAAAGATTCAAGAACATATCTTCGAGCCTTTCTTTACAACTAAGCCTGTTGGTAAAGGAACAGGAATGGGAATGTCCATAAGCTATCAAGTTGTGACTGAAAGACATAGAGGTAAGTTGGAGTGTTTCTCCACTCTGGGGGAGGGAACAGAGTTTGTGATTTCAATGCCTGTTCGACAAACTGTTAGTAGCCCAAGCTAATGATGCTATTTCAACAATTAATAATTACTTCTTATTTTCAAGGAGAGGATTGAATAAAAGGATTTTTTTCTTTTTTCAGGAAAGGCTTTAAACCTTAATTATTAGGTAAAAATTTTTCAGCAAAAATAGGGAGTGGTATGTATATAAGTTGTTTTAGTCCAGACTATGAATTAAACAGAGTCGATATTAAATATAAATAGTTCAGTTTAACCATTTTTTCCAATTACAAAAATTGTCTGATTTAGGTTGGCATTATATCATGTCCGGTTGAATACTTACACTTTGGAGGTCCGAAGGCAGCTATGCAGAGGGCATCCCCCCTAACCCCCCTTCAAACCAAAAGCGAAGCAACATCTGGCTTCCCCCTTTCCAAGGGGGACGGGAGGGGGATAAAAAAGGGGGGAAGGCAGAAGGGAAAGAAAGGTTTAAAGGGAGAAAGTTTTTTTGTTCATCGCGTAAGCGGAACGGAGTTCTATCGCGCTATTATCCGGACATGATATTATATTTAGGTTTGGTTGAGGAACATCAGCGGAGCTTATCCGCAGGATAAACCCAACAATAATGTTGGGTTGCGCTGCCGTTTAACCCAACCTACAAAGTACTAATTTTTTATTATTAAGTGTTTAACCGAACATGATATTATTTGTCAAAACTTGTAAACTGGAGATATCATGTCGGTTTGAATACTTATAAATAAGGGAATAGGGAGTAGGGAGAATAAAGAGATTTGCCCTGTATAGACAGTGGTTTTTTTTTCATCACGCTATTTATTATCAGGACATGATCTGAGTGGCGATCGCTCTAAAGTTATGCCCTTATTTGTGGGATAAAAGGAGAAATATTAATGGTAAATTTAAGACAAAAAATCAATCATTTATTTCGAGAAAATCAAGACATTATTTTAAAAGAGTTTCGACAACCTATCGACAAAGTTGCCATTAGTTTGATTTTCGGGCTAACTCTATTAATTTGTCTATTATTTTTGGGGGGAGCCAGCACAGCTCCAAAAGTTAGAGATTTTAGCTGGCAAGATAAACAAATAGGTGCAGAAGATAGAGCTTTTATCTTAAATTTTAATCGACCAATGAATCATCCCAGCGTTGAGAAAAACTTAAAAATCGAACCACCTTTACCAGGAAAAATTAGTTGGGCAGGGCGGAGAATGGCTTTTACTCTTTTACAACCTGCTCCTTATGGTAATACATATAATGTCAAATTGTCAGAAGCAAAAGAAAGGTTTTATGGCTTAGATAAAGGCGAGGTAATACAGCCTTTTGAAGCTTCATTTCAAAGTCGCGATCGCGCCTTTGCTTATATAGGTTTTCAGGGGGAAGAAAAGGGGAGATTAATTGTAGTTAATTTAACTCAAAAGCATTCGCCTATATTTCTGACTCCCAAGGAGATGGAAGTATTAGATTTTCAGTTTTTTCCTAATGGAGAAAAGATTTTATTTTCCGCAGTTGAAAAGCAAAATGAAGTTCCGAGTTTGATAGAACAAAAAATATATACTGTGACAACTGGTATTAATTATCAATCCTTAGAAGAAAATGTAAAACCTGAAATACTTCCAGGAGAAATTGAAAAAGTTCTAGATAATTCCGAATACCAAAATTTAAAATTTGATTTGTCTGCTGATGGGAAAACAATTATCGTTCAGCGAGTTAATAGAAAAGATGTATTGGATTCAGGGCCGTGGGTTTTGGAATTAGGAAAAGAACCACGATATCTGACAAATAAAGAAGGGATAATTCAAAAAGGTGGAGACTTTTTAATTGCTCCAGATAGCAAAAGTTTAGTAATTTTACAAGGGGAAGGAACATCTATCTTACCAATAAATCCAGAGACAGATACAGAAGATTTAATATTTTTACCAAAGTTTGGTAGAGTATTAAGTTTTGCCTCGGATGGCTCCATGGCAACAATGGTAAAATATAATCAAGACGGCACGCGATCGCTCTATATTGTGACGAGTCAAGGTGAGGAGCGAGAAGTTTTACGTACTCGTCCTTATGGTAATATTTTGAGTACAGAATTTGACCAAAATAAAACTATCCTTTATTGCTTATTAACCCAAGTTGTACAGAATGCAGAGGAATATCAAGAACAACCTTATATTGCAGCATTTGATATTCAGAGAAATATTTTAAGACCATTAGTTATTTTGCCAAACCAACGGGAAGTTAATATAGATTTATCACCGGATGGATTAGCATTATTATTTGACCAAACGGTGACAATATCAAATGAAGAAGAGGAAACAGAAAATAGCAAAAAAAGTAGTAAAATAAGGCGTTTGTGGATGTTACCTATAGACTCGAAAATGCCAGAAGATAATAATTCGCAGTGGGAACTTAAACCTGAGAAATTACCCTTTACTGGTTTTAATCCTAAATGGTCATCTTAAGTAGACTTTGGGCATAAAAATTATTACTGAGTTTAATCTGATGAAAAATGCTAAAATCATCAGCATTTACTTTTTAATCCGAGCGAAAATACTAAATTTACAACCATTCACTATTGACCAACTAATAACTCTGCAATGTATTTCCAGCAGAGTGCCATTTCATCTATCTCCAGATGGCAAATGTTTAGCAATAACTAAGCTAAGAATAATTTAGATTCGATCTTCCCAATTAAGCTATTCCCTTTGAGAAAAATTGGATATATGGTTTAAATGGGCTGGCAGCTTATTTCATATTAATTATTAATTGTTGAAAACCATTGACTTTTTCATCCGAGAGAAAATGCTAAATTTACAACCATTCACTATCGACCAACTTATAACTCTCCAAGATATTCCCAGTAGAGTGCCATTTCATCTATTTCCAGATGGGAAATATTTAGCAATAACTGTGGAATCTGATGAACGAGATTTTCCCTCTTCAACAAACAAAAAAGAAAATAATATCCCCCATATGGTTTAAATGGGCTGGCAGCTTATTTCATATTAATTATTAATTGTGGAAAACCATTGACTTTTTCATCCGAGGGAAAATGCTAAATTTACAACAATTCACTATCGACCAACTTATAACTCTGCAAAGTATTTCCAGCAGAGTGCCATTTCATCTATCTCCAGATGGCAAATGTTTAGCAATAACTGTCGAATCTGGAGAACGAAATTTTCCCTCTTCAACAAACAAAAAAGAAAATAATATCCCCCATAAGGAT
>JBARXI010000725.1:0-5303 GCA_049647275.1 Microcoleaceae cyanobacterium | reverse complement strand
TAAAACTAATTTCATCCCAACTAATATCTAAGATAACTTTTGTGAAGTCAACTTGAGTTAAATTAGCTTCATTGAACCAAACTGGACCATTAATCTTGGCATTGCTAAAATTTACACCGCTGAGGTCGGCACAATTGAAAGAGGTTTTATAAAGCTTAGTCTTGCTCAAATTAGCTCCTTTCAAATTAGCTGTTACAAAGGTAGTCCCACTTAGACTAGCTCCACTTAGGTTTGCCCCACTTAGGTTTGCTTTATTTAGGCCAGCACACCATAAAGAAGCTTTGTTGAGTAAAGCTCCACTTAAATTGCAGCAGTCCAGATTAGCTTTGCGAAAGTTAATACCTCTAAGATCGGCTCCACTCAAGTTACTGTTTTGTAGGGAGAAAAATATGGCTTCCAAGCTATCTCCTCTAAATTTGACTCCCCTTAAATCAATTCCGTTCTCGAAATATTGGTCTGTGTGTTTGATGATAAATCTACTAAAATCCCGCTGTCCGGCAGCATAAAGTTCTAGTAACTCTTCTATGGTAATTTTAGAAATTTTATTCATTATTGTTTTCCTAATTTCGTAAATTTGTTAAGATGAATGATTTTAATATTACCAGTAACAATATGGACGCAAAACAACCATTCAAGAACAGAAAAAATTTGGATAAATTAATAGATGTAACGGTCAGCAATAACTTTTCCTCGTGGTAAATTAATTTCCAATATCTGTTTAAAAATCAGGCAGATGAAATATAAATGCTTAGAAATAGAAGCTGATGAAAGTTATGTAAGTTTAGTAAATGCAGTAGAAAATATTCTGAAAAACTTGGGCAGAAAATATACAATTAATTTTGCATAAGCACTTAGTAGAACCTTTGATATTTAATTATGTGGAGCTACTTACTGTAGAAAGCGATCGCCATATTAATGAACAACTATGAACAAATTTTGGAGTATTTTAGCTATTATTTTGGGAACTATTAGCTGCACAATTATTCCCAATAGTTTAGCTGTACTAACACCTCTTATTTTTCAGCAAAATGTAAAAAACACAACTGATAAAAATAGATCAATTTCAGCCATCGTAGAATTAGAAGGTCTAAATTTACCCCGCCCAAAAGTAACAGGTAAGGCAATTATTCCTTTTCAATTTTTAGCAGGAGGAAAAGCTTTTACCTTAATAGCAGCTCTGGGCAAAAAATCCGGCAATTTCTTATTAGATACGGGTGCTTCTACTTCTATTATTGCCACAGAAACGGTAAAAGAATTAGGATTAACGGGCAAACCAGTACCACAAGAGCTTTTAACTTATGCCGTAGCGGGAGATGAATGCCCAGAAATGAAAGCTAACTTACATCCTTTACCTGTATTAAAAATTGATAATGTCAAAGTAGAAAAATTAACAGCTTTAGAATTTACTACTACTGTCATGCCAGAAGGATTATTGGGAGTTTTAGGAATGGATATTTTGAGTAATTTTGATATAGAAATTCATCCTCAAACTCAAGAATTAAAATTATTACCTCCCACTCCAATACCTACTACAAAAATTGATGATGCTATTCCACTTAAAGCAAAATTAGGTGTGATGTTAGCCGAGGTAGAAATTAATGGCAAAGGTCCGTTTATTTTTATGTTAGATACGGGGGCAGAAAGTATTTTTATTTCTCAAAAATTAGCCAGTCAGTTAAATATTTCTGCTGCTGAGAGACAGGAAATTCGAGTGCAAGGTTTTTGTGGCATAGAAATGGCAGAATATGCCTCTTTAGCTCAAGTGAAAATGGGAAATTATCAACTCACAAATTTAGAAACGGTAATTTTATCTTCCCCTGTATTGAAATTATTAGAAGTTGATGGAATTTTAGGGCAAAACTTTTTGAACAATTATCAGCAATACTGGCGCTTTCATCAAAAAAATCTAGAAAAGTTTCCCACAAAGGGAAGTTTATTATTAACTCCTTTATCCACCGAGTAGATTGGGTAAAGCATCGCGTTAGGGTAGCTTATCCGTAGGAGAAACCCAACATTTTTCAATGAAAATGAATAGTAAAAATTTCAGAATTCATAGTTGATTATTTTCTGCTTGGGTTTCAGACAGAATATGCCTCTTTAGCTAAAGTGAAATAGATAAATGGCTTGGAAGCTATGCTGGTAAATTATTTGTTAAAAATTAAGATTTATGCTTTTAGCAATTCTCAAACATTTATAAAAAGTAGTAATCAAAAATACTTCAGCAAAAAGTTTAAATATTTCCTCAATACTCCGCAGCCATTCTCTTTGCATTTCTTGAGTTTCAGTTAACAGGTCTGTTTCTTGACCTTGGGTTAAAAAATCAAGTCCAATTGAACAACAAGCTAAAACCAGTGCTATTTTAAAATAGGTAAAAGCATCTCGATACTGGTAAAACTCCTGACGAAAATAATAAATTACCAACAAACCAATAATCCCGTAAATCACAATAATTAAATCGTCAATACTATCAGTCAAAGCAGTTTCCTGAATTTGAAATATCCAATGAATAAACTTATCTAAATTTTCATGGATTTGAATTAATTCATCCAAAGCGCAAAAAACAAAACCAAAAGCAAAAAACTGCCACAGTATTTGATAATTATTTCCAGACTGAGATACCTCTTTTCTGCCAATTCTTAAACGATAAATTTTCCAGTTAATTCCAGCAATAATTAATAACTGAATACCCGATAACCAATTAATCAAAGACCCCTCATCAAAATATCGATAGGGTGCTTTTTCCAGTAGTATTGCCCGGAAGATAACAGCAGCGATCGCCACAAAATTCACAAACAATGCGATCGATAATATTTTTTTAGTAGAAAATCTTGACATCAAAATAATAATAATAATTCAGCTTGTATTACCTGAGTAAGTGTTCTATAGAACCCCTAAACGTATCTTTGTAAATATTAAGTAGGGGCAAACGGCCGTTTGCCCCTACAGGAGACAGGTGTTAATAGGTAAGATGTGGGGAGAGACAATACAAAAAAATTCAACACTCCTTCTTCAGATTTTTCCTCAAAATTGATGCCCGAAAAGACTTGACTACCCTAATTATATAGCTCTCAAATGGGTTCTATATCACTAGCAAAACCTTCTTACGCAAACAAAAAACTTTCTCCTCCTTCACCTTCTTATACCTTAATTTATTCCTGCTCCTAACTCCTAACTCCTGGCTCCTAACTCCTGACTACTGACTCCTGACTCCTGACTCCTTTTTCAAGCATAAGTTAAGCTTATATTGTGATTAGATATACATATTTATATTTTTTTCAATATTTCTTTACAAACGTTTACAGAGTTTAGTAATATAGGAAAGACCAAAGGTAAGTATTTGTTCTCACTGTTATGGCAACTCAATTTCCCTGGCTGACCACCATCGTCCTACTGCCACTTCTGGCCGCCCTACTCATCCCCGTCATCCCCGATAAAGACGGAAAAACCATGAGATGGTATGCCCTTGGTGTAGGAATTACTGATTTTGCACTGATGTGCTACGCCTTCTGGAATCATTACGATGCCAGCAACTCTGGTTTTCAACTTGTAGAAAAATATGCCTGGCTCCCTCAGATAGGTCTAAGTTGGGCAGTTTCAGTAGACGGTTTATCTATGCCACTGGTACTCCTAGCTGGCCTAGTGACAACACTCTCAATATTCGCGGCGTGGCAAGTAGACTACAAACCACGTCTTTTTTATTTTCTCATGTTGGTGCTGTACTCCGCCCAGATAGGAGTATTCGTAGCCCAAGACATGATGCTACTCTTTATTATGTGGGAACTAGAGCTAGTTCCTGTCTACCTGCTCATTTCCATCTGGGGTGGCCAAAAGCGTCGGTACGCTGCAACAAAATTCTTGCTCTATACAGCAGCAG
The DNA here is from genome assembly GCA_049647275.1 of Microcoleaceae cyanobacterium. Taxonomy (GTDB): domain Bacteria; phylum Cyanobacteriota; class Cyanobacteriia; order Cyanobacteriales; family Microcoleaceae; genus JASJEE01. Next base: position 1,429 of record JBARXI010000725.1, on the reverse strand, counting down.
CTTCTATATTTATTCTAGTGGCAGCCTTGGGAATGTCCTTATACGGTGGCGGCAATATTACCTTCGACATGGTGGAATTAGGTCTGAAAGATTATCCACTGACCCTAGAGCTTCTACTTTACGCAGGATTATTAATCGCTTTTGGAGTAAAGTTGGCCATTTTCCCTCTACATACATGGCTACCTGATGCTCACGGCGAAGCCTCTTCACCTGTCTCAATGGTTTTGGCAGGTGTATTACTAAAAATGGGTGGATATGGATTAATTCGCCTCAACTTAGAAATGCTCTCTGACGCTCATGTTTACTTTGCTCCAGTACTAGCAATTCTGGGTGTCGTTAATATTGTTTATGGCGGGTTGAACTCTTTCGGCCAGTCTAACATGAAGCGCCGTTTGGCTTATTCATCTGTTGCTCACATGGGGTTTGTTTTGTTAGGTATTGCTTCCTTCACTGACTTGGGAGTTAGTGGAGCTTTATTACAGATGATTTCCCACGGTTTAATTGCTGCGGTGTTATTCTTCCTCGCAGGTGTAACTTACGATCGCCTCCACACTTTATCTTTAGACGAAATGGGTGGTCTCGGTCAGGTAATGCCAAAAGTATTTGCTCTATTTACTGTTAGTGCCATGGCATCTTTAGCACTTCCTGGAATGAGTGGTTTTGCTAGCGAGCTGATGGTATTTGTGGGAATGACTAGCAGCGATGTTTATAGTTCGACTTTCCGCACTGGTACAGTTTTTCTTGCAGCAGTTGGTTTGATTTTGACACCTATTTATCTGCTTTCCATGTTGCGTCAAATGTTCTACAGCACTGGTAAAGCACCTACTTGTCTTCTCAAAGATACTCCTTATGAAAATGAAATTTTAGATGAAGCAGTTTGTTACGGTACTAATTGTGTGTTACCTGCCAATGCTGTCTATAGTGATGCCAGACCACGAGAAGTAGCGATCGCTGCTTGTTTCTTGGTTTTGATTATTGGTATTGGTTTATATCCTAAAATGGCAACTCGGATGTACGATGCGAAAACAGTGGCAGTAAATAGTCAGGTTCGTCAATCATACACTTTTGCTAAAGCTAATCCTCAACTCTTTGCAAAAGGAGCTTTCTTCCCGAAGATGCCTGAGTCTGAAGTATTATCAATTTCCAGTGTCTTTAAATAATATAGCGATCGGCAATTAGCTTGGCTTCAAAATATTACTTTTAGTTAGTTTACAGTAGGGATGTTGCATACAATATCCCTACTATTTTTTGTCAAAATTTTCTCCAATACGACTACAATTTATCTTTGAGTCTACTTTGATTTTTGGCATTGGTGAAATAAGGTATGAAATTCGGATCGGAGTAAGATTGATAGTGGTACTTAGACATTTTTTGCCAGGAAAAATGCTTTAAAGTCAGTCAAGAGTTGGGAATTACGTCGATGCCTTAA
>JBARXI010000724.1:0-7297 GCA_049647275.1 Microcoleaceae cyanobacterium | reverse complement strand
CACCATTTTAGTCGGTCTAGTAGTCTAGTAGGGTGTGTTAGACGGGTAAAATCTAAGCTCTCAAAGGTATTTAAAAATCCGTCGTAACGCACCATTTTAGTCGGTCTAGTAGGGTGTGTTAGACGGGTAAAATCTAAGCTTTCAAAGGTATTTAAAAATCCGTCGCCAGGCACCATTTTAGCTGTATCATACCAGTATTGTAAGGTGCGTTGCAACCCACCCTACTACATTTATTTATAGCAAAAAAGTTGATTATTGTAGAGTGCGCCATTACGGGTAAAATCTAAGCTTTCAAAGGTATTTAAAAATCCGTCGCCAGGCATCATTTTAGCTGTATCATACCAGTATTGTAAGGTGCGTTGCAACGCACCCTACTATAAAACCTCAAACCTTAAACCTCAAGCCTCAAACCTAACACCTTCTAAAAAAAATTATGACTCGTAAAATTCCTCTAGCTTGGTTACAACTAACGAAAGAAAAAGTTCGTTTATTAGTGGCAATGGCAGGTATTGGCTTTGCAGATATTCTCATGTTTATGCAGTTGGGATTTAGAGATGCTTTATTTGCTAGTGCTGTAAGATTCCATCAGAAATTAGAAGGAGACATTTTCCTAATTAGTTCTCAATCTACTGCTTTGAGAGCTATGAAAAGTTTTTCTCGAAGACGTTTGTATCAAGCATTAGCTTTTGAAGGTGTGGCATCTATTAGTTCTATATATATTGATTTTGGGTTTTGGAGAAATTCTGAAAACCGTGATACTAGAGCAATTATGGTGATTGGTTTTAACCCGGCTGACCAAGTGTTTAATTTACCTGGTGTGGTGAATAATCAGGATAAAATTAAGTTGGCTGATGTGGTTTTATTTGATGAAGCTTCTCGGGAGGAATATGGTGCAATATCAACAAGCTTTAATCATGGAAAAACTGTCGAAACCGAACTAGAAAATCGACGTATTAAAGTCGGCGGATTATTTAATATTGGTGCTTCTTTTGGAGCGGATGGAAATGTAATTACTAGCGATTTAAATTTTCTCCGAATTTTTCAGAAAAAAAATAGAAATAGAGGATTGATTGATATTGGAATTGTTAATTTAAAGTCTGGATATGAAAGTAAAAAAATAATTGAGGTAATGAGAAGGCAGTTGCAAAATGATGTTTTGGTTTTGTCTAAGTCGGAGTTTATTGAGTGGGAAAAAACATATTGGCAAGGCAGTACAGCCATCGGATTTGTGTTTACTTTGGGTGCAGGAATGGGATTTATTGTCGGGATAGTTATTGTTTATCAGATATTGTATACTGATGTGTCGGACCATTTGCCAGAATATGCTACTTTGAAGGCTATGGGTTATGCCGATCGCTACTTTTTGTTGGTGGTTTTTCAGCAGTCTTTGATATTGGCAGTTATTGGTTATATTCCTGGATTTACTATTGCTAATATTCTGTATGGTTTGGCAAGAAATGCAACTAGTTTACCGATGATCATGACGGTTTCAAAGGCAATTATTATATGGGTATTAACAATGTTGATGTGTTGTTTTTCGGGGGTAATAGCGATGCGGAAATTACAGGAAGCTGACCCGGCAGATATTTTTTAAGGTTTTAGCAGGGGAAGATTGAGATTTTTGCTAATATTTAAGTGTGAATTTGTGTTGTGCCAATTAAGCTATAGTAATTCTATTTTAGTTGTAATATTTTACTGGTAGGGGTAATTTCCGCAAGGAAAGCATTCCGGAGGAAATCACCTGTACAGGAGTCAGAATTTTAAAGGTTTTCAATTAATATTAACTGTTATAAAAATTTTCACAACCTATTTAGGATTGCTATATTTATTATGACTCCTGTACCTCGCCAATCCGACGAGTCTCTTATCTAAATCATAATTAAGGGCGAAAAAGTATAACTATTTTAACTATTTGTAGCAAAAATTTATCACCCTTGGTATAAGTAGGAATGAAAAAACCAAAGTATGCAAAGACAGATAAAGTTCTCAAAAACCTCCTGCCTTTAAGCCTGGGTATCTGTGCTCTATAGCATTTCCCATACTGATGAGGTACAAAATTTGCTGGTGTTAGGTGTTAGGTGTTAGGTGTTAGGTGGTAGGTTTGAGGTGAAGTGGTGAAAATTATTTATTTGTTTCTGTGTTTACCAAGCGAATTATAGTACTGATAAGGTCTATAACTCGTTGTTTTTAGGCAGCGGGGGAAGAACATGAAAGTTGTACCTCACCAAGAGCGAGAAACGCTATATATAAATGAAAACTGCTATAAATATACCACCTAACACCGCATCAGGAAAAGAAAAAAATGACTAATAAACCTGTTGTGTCTATTGAACATCTTAACTATTATTATGGTCAAGGAAACCTGAAAAAACAAGTTTTATTTGATATTAACTTAGAACTAAAGCCTGGAGAAATTGTAATTTTAATGGGTCCTTCAGGATGTGGTAAAACAACTTTATTAACATTAATTGGGGGTTTACGATATGTACAAATATATCCAGCCAAATCAGAGACTAGCTTGAAAGTTATTGGAGAAGAATTACAAGGGGCAAGTCAGAAAAAGTTGGTAAAAATTCGTCGCCATATTGGTTATATTTTTCAAGGTCATAATTTATTAAATTCTTTAACCGCCAGACAAAATGTGCAGATGTCTTTAGAACTTCACCCTAATATTTCTGAACCAGAAACTAATCAAAAAGTTATGGCTATATTAGAGGCAGTAGGATTAGGAGAAAGAGTAGATTCTTACCCTAATAATTTATCTGGCGGACAAAAACAAAGAGTGGCGATCGCTCGTGCTTTAGTCAGTCATCCGAAGTTAATATTAGCAGATGAACCAACGGCAGCTTTAGATAGTAAATCTGGTAGAAATATAGTAGAAATTATGCAAATTTTAGCCAGAGAACAGAAGACTACTATTTTACTTGTCACCCACGATAGTCGTATTTTAGATGTTGCCGATCGGATAGTTCAGATGGAAGATGGTCGTCTATTGCCCCAGACAGATTTAACCACAGGAAAAAGATTTAATTCTGCCACATTAAATTAACTAGTTGGTTGCTCTAATTATCTCCAGTCTCTAAAATTGATTTATCGGCGATAACACTAGAAAAATAAATAGTTAATACTGGTACATTTTGACTTATGAGTAATAACTCAAATAGCTTATCTACGAATTTTTGTACCTTTAGTTTTATTTTGTGTAGATAATTTATTTGAAGCTTTAGTAGTGCTTTTCGCAGTACGTTTAGCTGATGATGATTTGGGCGGAGGTGGAGGAGGACTAGCATTTCTAACTGCAGGTCGGTTAGTCCGAAATAAAACCCCATCATGAGATTGTTCTAGTACCAACATTGGTGTTGGTTTTGCTTTTTGATCCCAATCAATATGTACAATTCGACCTTGAATAGTAGGAGTCCAATTATCATGATCGTCACTAGGACTCAGGTAAGTTTCTAAACAATCAATAATTTGATTAATAGTTTGAGAAGTTGCCTGAGTTGGTAATTTTGTCAGTTTAATTGACACTCGAAATAACACTGCTTTTCTGAGATTTTTACCCGCTTCTCCGGTTTCATATTCCAAATCAAACATAGAATCAATTTGTCGTCCACTAGGAGAAGCTTTTTCTCCTGCTGCTGCTTGAGTGGGGCGCAGCGCTATACTAATTTTCTGTTTAACTTTTACTTTAATTTGGTTGACAATTGCAAAGTGGAAAACTTCTTCTGCCATCCGCATTCTTAAGTAATCTAAGTTAAACTCTCGTGAATGAATTAGGTCGGGATTTTTCTCCATTTTGGAGATAGTTGCTACAGCTAGTTTATACTTTTTCTGGAGGTCTTTATTTCTGAATTCTTCAACACCTAGTTTCTTGTCAAATTGCTTCATTTTTATTTGATGAAATACACCTAAAATAATTAGTGATACTAATAATAATCCAGAAGCACCCATCCAGATATACTCTGGTTTCAATGACGAAACTGATGGTAGTACAGGAGAAGATTGGGCTAAGGTTGGTTCCACAATAATTATTGGTGCTGACATAGGCTTAAAATAAAATTTTACAGTTAATTTCCGAAAGTTTAAGCTAAGAAGAAAGGAGTTAGTTTCTTCATGACGAACCCTAATATATTTCTCATCTAAACAAAATGTACTAGCTCGATTAAAATTGAAAGCCTATTTTTATTTAAGTAACAGCTTTCAATCAACTAAATCAAACAACTAAACTCAATAGTATAATTTAGTCCCAAACTAATTTACTCATAAATATTTGGTACAATAATTAGGAGCATTGACCTACTACTCTATAATAATCGATCGTCTAGTTAATATAAATCAAAGAAAATACATAAATTGTTAAAATTTTTGTTACAGACTGGATATTCGATCGAAATCAAATGATACAACATAAATTATAAGTAGGTATACTTGGTAGTTGATATGAAATAGTATCTATTATTACCTAAATATACCTAAGTATCCCGATAATTGCCATCCCTAACTGTGACCTACGAACCCCTCCATCACAAATATCGCCCTCAGACCTTCGCCGACCTAGTGGGTCAAGATGCGATCGCCCAAACTCTCACCAATGCCATCCGTACTCAACGGATTGCTCCAGCATATCTATTCACAGGCCCCAGAGGCACGGGCAAAACCTCTAGTGCTCGAATTTTTGCCAAATCTCTCAACTGTCTCTCCCATGACCAACCTACAGCAAGTCCCTGTGGCACTTGCGATGTTTGTGTAGGGATTACAAAAGGGTCAACTCTGGACGTGATAGAAATTGATGCTGCCAGCAACACGGGTGTGGACAACATTCGAGAATTAATTGAAAGAGCCCAGTTTGCACCGGTGCAATGTCGCTACAAAGTTTATGTGGTGGATGAAGTCCATATGTTGTCAGTCTCGGCCTTTAATGCTCTGCTCAAAACCCTGGAAGAGCCACCAGACAGAGTGGTATTTATCTTGGCTACCACAGACCCCCAAAGAGTGTTACCCACCATTATCTCCCGTTGTCAACGATTTGACTTTCGCAGAATTCCCGTAGAGGCAATGGTGAAGCATTTAGAAAAAATTGCCATGGAGGAAAAGATTGATATTACTATCGAAGCAATACAGATGGTAGCTCAAATCGCTCAAGGGGGTCTGCGGGATGCTGAAAGTTTGCTGGATCAGTTGAGTTTGTTAGTAGATGAAATTACGGTTGAACGAGTTTGGGATTTGGTTGGGGCGGTGCCAGAACGAGATTTAATGGCACTATTAAAAGCGATCGATTCTGATAATGCTACTGCAGTATTAGAATGTAGTCGCCAAATTATGGATCGGGGTCGGGAGCCAATTATTGTATTGCAAAATTTAGCTGGATTTTACCGAGATTTATTAATAGCAAAAGCAGCACCGACAAATGCAAATTTAGTGGCGTTAACAAAACCAACTTGGGAAGATCTTTGTACATTTGCGGGGCAGCAAAATGTCAGTCAAATTTTAGCAGCTCAAAAACATTTACAAACATCTGAAGCACAAATTAAAAATACTACTCAACCCCGTTTATGGTTGGAAGTGACTTTATTAGGATTATTGCCTTCTACATTAGCAAGTTCATTGGCAAGAGTAGAACAGTTACCCCAAGGACAAGTTACGAAACAAACTAATCAAAATATTCCAATTCAAACTATCCCTAAAAGTTCAGCCCAACCAGAATCAAAATCACCTATTTTTACACCTCCAAAAGATAAAAATCTGCAAGCCAAAGGAAATCCACCCCCAGCTCAGGAAAGTGAAGAATTCCATCCACCTCCAGTTAATTCTGAGATAGAAACTCCTCCATTCGTATCGTTTGAAACTGCTAATCTTAAGGGCGAAGAATCAGAGTTAAATCGGATTTGGCAACAGGTGCTTGCTGAAGTTAAACCAAGTACCCAAGCATTATTACGTCAACAAGTTATATTATTAGGATTCAATCATCAAGTAGCGCGAATTGGTATCAGCTCTGATAAATTGCAGAAAATGGTAATGTCTAAAGTTCCTAATATTGAAGCTGCGTTTAAAAAGGTTTTTAATACTGCGGTAAAAGTCAAAGTAGAAGTAACAAATACCGACCGAAAAAATCAGAGTATTAGTGAAAATATTTATCCGAACTATAGTACAAGAGAAAGAAACATAACTAACCATGAAAAATATCAAGAAACCTCTAACTCTGACGATGAAGTTGAAGAAGATGAACCAGAAACTATCCCGCCACTTAATTCTATAAACTTCCAGAAAGAAAACAAATCTATACCAGATATTTCCCCGTCTAAACCACAGTTGGATAATGTGGGGGAACAGGAAAAATATCCAGAAAGAGAAAGACAGACTCTAGCAGTCGCTACTCGGCGAATAGCTGATTTTTTTCAGGGAGAAAAAATTGATATAGAGTTAATTAAATCAGCAGATAAATCAATTTTATCTGCTGCATCAGAGTCTTCTAAATTATCGGTTAACTCTCAGATTTTTGAGTCTGAAGATAATAATTTTGGCATAGATGAGCCAGAAGAAAATGAAGATATTGAATTTGACGATGATATACCATTTTAACTAGCTGGTAGCTTAAGACATTCACTTATTCCTGTTTCTAACATTTCTAACAAATTATCAACATCCTGACCAACTTGTTCAAAACAATCAGGTGGGGATATTTCTGGTTGAAAATAAATTAACTTTATTTGACCATCACCAATAGCAATCATTAAAACTTCTAAATCTGGTTTATAACCATCTATCAAGCCCAAAATTTCCTGAATGTTACCATCAACATTGCGGTTTAATGTTTCGATAGCTGGTTTCGGACAATATACAAATTTTGCTGTCTCTTTTAAATCTATTCCGATTGTTTCATCAGTTTCTCCCTTTTCCAAATGTAAACCCCATGCTAAAGCAGCTAATTCTTTGTGATTAGCTTTCACAAATTTATTTAACTGATGTTGCCAATTATTTTTACCATTGTCAGGTTGGTTAGTATTAAATCTAATCATAATCTAAATATAAAGTTAGAGATTTTTGTTTGAGTAAATATGAGAAACTGTTTGTTGGAAATAAATTCTTGTGTAGGGTTGGTTAGGCGGGAATATCTCCTGTTACTCACACCAGGTAAAAACTATCCGCCGTAACCCACCATGATTGATTACTCTAGCCAAAGTTAAAACTCAAAAGTCAGATTGTTTCTGTGACTAAGTTTAAGAAGAACGAGAATGTCCTAACAATCCTGTCTACTGCTATATATAGCATTTCCCATACTGATGAGGTACAAAATTTG
>JBARXI010000723.1:0-3998 GCA_049647275.1 Microcoleaceae cyanobacterium | reverse complement strand
TTATCTGTGTTTTGATTTATGAAAAATGATTTAGGATTGCTATAAGACTATAATATATGTTTGAGAAGCATTTAATTCCAGAATAATGAAAGGCGAGAAACGGTAAAGCTTATGATTAGGTAACGAGAACAAAAATTTGCTCTATAACAATCATATTTAAGTCGTTAATTTTTGGTGTTTTTTGGTGCTAGGTGAAGCGGTAGAATCAGCAAATAAATATACTGAAAATTCTCACAACTGATGCTTGGATTGCTATAAAATTTTTCATTTTAATGTAGTCCCGAAAGATTTCGAGACTACATTAATTACCACATTTTTAGGATATAAAAGTCTTTGAATTGTGCAGAGTTTTCTGCACCATAGCTAAAACTTAGTTCAATTCCATCTAATTGTTCTACAGAATCAGGAAGCCGATGCTTGTAATCATACTTCCAGTTAGTTCCAGGAATCCCTGGTAATTCTGCTGTCACTTGAAATACACCTTCTAAAATCGTCACGATTAGGGAAGTTTCTACTTTGTTGGCAAAAGGAAACCCATCTGGTCGTTCTTCGGTACCCTATCCTCCATGTAAAGTATTAAGAACGACAGCTTTGCTACTATAGCGAGGACTAAATGAAAGTGCCGCGTCTTTACCACTTTTTAATCTTAAATCAATATTTCCGGCTCCATCTGAAGGACTAATGTAGCCTACTTTTACTACATATCCCTCTCCTAAAGTAGGGATTTTGGTATTAAGGATAGACAAAGACATACAAATCTCCTTGTGGTTTTAACTACGTAAGAGAAAACTATTTTTTAAGCTCTCATTAATTTATACTTTTTTTAGTCTGTGTCAAAAACTTTTGTTATTTCTTAATATTTTAATTATCTTAATTAGAAGTAGTCGCCGATTTTCAATGTTGAAAAATTAGCATTTAAGTTGAATATTAAAATATTTTATCTGATCTGATTTTAAATACATCAACTAGTGACTGAATAAATTTTACAAAAAAAGTTTCTACTAACTAAGTGTGTGGGTTTAATTATCCGTAAAATAGCCATAAAGATTTAAAACGGTGAAAAGGTCTGAAAAACTAGCTTCTGGCTTCATTTTCAGATTTTTCATTTTTTTGCGCAGCATTCGGTACGAAACGTTTATTTATGCCTACCTACTTACAAAGACTCATCTATTTCAACAGGAATAACTCTTTTAAATACCAATACATCATCCTGCTGATAATTTAATTGCCATGCTTGGTTATTTGGGAGATTTTTAGATAAGACAATACCAGCCTCCTGAGTGTCCGGCCAGGGGTGGCGTAAATTCAGAACTACATAATCAAATTCATCTAAATTATCCGGTTCTGTTTGATTTAGTAATTTTACTATTGGACGGTGAGTAAAATGAGTTGCTAATCGATTATCTGTAAGTACACCTCCTTTAGTTTCCACTTGATTAATAGCTGCTTTTGTTGCTTGCCAATTATCAAGAGTTTGGAAATACAAAGATAAATCTTCAAGATTACCCACTAATAAGAATATTAAAACAGACAATACAATTATGATTTGGGGAACTTGAAAATTAGGTATTGGTAATTTCACCTTTAGTTGGGGAATATTTATTTTTTTTATCCATGATATTTTTTGCGAATCCTGAGAATTTTCTGGAGTTGATACTGTGACTAAAGCAGAAATTACAGTCAATAATAAAAACGGAATTATTGGCAACGAATATTGATAATTAAAACTACGTTGAAAAGAAACTTCAGAAAGCACATTTAACAAAATTGTCGGAATAGCTGGAATTAGCAGAATTAAGTGAGGAAAAATAGAATTACTCGTACTAATGAGCAGAAATATTCCCCAAATTACAGGCAGAAATAACAGAAAAATATATCTAATAGTATCAAAAGAAAATATTCTCGCTAATACCAATCCTGGTTGTAGCAACATATTTATAATAATTCCCACAACAGAATCTCCCAAATAACTATAACGCCCTACTCCAGCCACCTCTTCACCACTGAAAAAAGGAATAATTCCTTGAGTAACAACTAGAAACCAAAAAATTCCCAAACAAAGAGCAATAAGACCACAAAACTTTCGCCTTTCAAAAGTTACTAACCAAAACCCCATAGCTAACACAGTTAAAGATAAAACAGCCTTACAACCCAACACCCAAATAATTGCAACACAAAACCAGAAAATACGTTTGAGTCGCGCTGCCAAAATAGCCCCTAAAATTGCAGGTAACGCCATTACCTCCGGATGAAAATCAAATAAATTTACATTAAAAACCACTGGGTAGAGAAGATAAGAAATTGCGATCGCCACTGCTTGCCGTTGATTCAACCCTGCTAGTCTGGCCAAACTCCAAGTAGGCCAAGCTCCCAAGGCCAAACAAACAGCTTGCACTAGTAGTAACCAATGGACATCAGGATAGATCCGATATAATAATCCCAGAGGGTAAACTGCCCAAGCAGCGTGGTTGCCCAGATGGTGATATCCCAAAAACGAAGAAATGGGAGACTCCCCTTGACTAATCAAATACACAACCTGGTCATAAATACCCAAGTCAAACCCTGTCGAGTGGAATAAAGCGTGGCGTAAACTACTACAAATAAAGAAAACGAGGGTTGCTATAATTATTATTCTAGTCAAAACAGGTGGTGGCAGCAGTATCATATTTTTAAATCTTATTTTTTTGCTCTGATGCAACAAGTATTCCAATAAATTTTTCACTCATGTCTCACTACCTTACTACCTTAGTTTAGATTTTTCACAAAGCTAAAATACTCAGAAAGTGTTGAAGCACAACTTTCAAATTGCTTAATTCCTTCTGCAATTAATATCTGAGTTATTTGTTGTTCTAATTTTCTGGGATTTATCAGAAGAGAACCTGCTTTGATATTCTTTTTAGAATCACCTATTCCGGCACTTCTTGTTTTACATCGTGTCCGGATAATTAGGTATAACAAAACTTTCTTCTACTCTTCCCTCCTTTACGGGGGTTTCATGTCGCGGAATGCTACGACAAACGTTAACTGCACCTCGTCAAATATTTACGCAGGATTCCGTACCGAAAACGTTCCTACTGACTCCTTCCTAATTATTTATAACTATTCAAGCAAATATAATATTACTCGTTATTCTGTATTTATCGGAAAATTATGATTGTGTTCCAAGATGTTTTTTTAAAGCATTAAAAACTAATTCTGTCTGATTCAAAAGTCGATCGTAGGCAATTAGCAAACCGCCTTCTTTGTTATCGATTAATTTACTATACTTTTTCACAATTGATAAGCATTTAAAATAGTAAATCGATGCTTTTTTGATTCCACTGTACCTTCAGGTCGAGAATACTAGTCATTGTTCTCTCTAGTTTTCTAATAAGCACCTTTACAGAATTGATTACCTACTCTAAATTTTTGTAATCCTTGCATTAAAAAGGTTTCAATTTGGAAAAATGTGTGATTAATTTTGTTTGCGTATTTAAGAAATATACTATATAATTTTTCCGAAGCTAACAAATTTTTATCTTTTTATTTATAGCGGTTCTCATCCTTTATGAAGTACAGGATTTTTTCTATTCCTTATTTCTTCTCTTGGTGCGCATTCCCTCACAGGAGTCAGCTACCAGGTGCGTCTGTCGCGCCCCGCGGGTTCTGACCGCTCACAGGAGTCGATTGGATATGGCGAGGTCTCCTCGCCATCCCACCCTGCGGGAAGCTCCGAAGATCGACCGCTTGCGTCTGTCGCCGACGCGGGGTCGCACCGCTATTCCCTTCGGGATCTGTTGCCTGTTGCCCTTAATCTAAAATTTGTGTATCTCACCAAGAGCGAGAAATGCTATATCTAAAAAATCTTACTTATTATGTAAAGAACGAGGAAGAATATATTTCTGATTCATTCTCAACTTTTTTAAGTCTTGAAAGTTTCTAATATTTTAGGTTTTAGAATATATTTTAAATACTAATTTTTTCTAATCTAATTCTGAGGCATATTGAATATGAGTTGC
>JBARXI010000722.1:0-2049 GCA_049647275.1 Microcoleaceae cyanobacterium | reverse complement strand
CACTTGGATCGCTCGACGTCACGATACACCAGCCACTGCATTAGAATTTCTGGCAAACAGTCCTAAATTCAATTATCGACTCAATATTCACGAAATCGTCGCTAAAAATCCCAACACACCATCAACAGCTTTGGAAAGTCTAGCTAAAACAGAATCAGATATAAGGACTTTAAAAGCGCTGACTCATAACCCCAACTTAACAGCACGAGCGTTGCAACAACTGGCTAATAATTCTCATGATGTCATTCGCATTGCTCTGATTGAGCATCCCGAATTACCTTCTGAACTTTGGCAAAAACTGGCAGAAGATGAAAATGCAACGGTGCGAGAGGCGATCGCTTCTTCCTCTAAAACGCCTATTAATATTCTTGAAGCTCTAACATTAGATACAGATACAGAGGTGCGCCGAAAAGTAGCAGCTAATCCCAATACTCCCACAACTTCCCTAGAAATTCTTTCTCAAGACTCTATTTATGACGTTCGTATTGCTGTCGCTGCCAACCAAAACACCAACGTTATAGTTTTGGAACAGTTGGGACAAGATGAAAAAGTAGAAGTGCGTCGAGCAGTTTCCCAAAACCCTAACACTCCTGCTCCTCTCCAGGAATCCCTGGAAGATTTGCTAGGCTTACCTTATGTTCGTCAACCTAACACCATATTATCAGGACTGAGCCGTATTTACAAGCCAGATACAGACGATTTAGCAACATTATTATCAGAATATACCCAGTCTGACAATGCTTTTGTCCGTTTTGTGACTCTGATGCACCCGTTAACTCCCGTCGATAGTATTACCGAGGGTTGTCAGTCTCTATGTTGGCAAGAACGTTATGCGGTTGCCGATCGCCCCTCCACTCCTGTAGAAATACGACAGCAACTCGCCAATGATAGCAACCGTATTGTGCGAGCAACCGCCAAAGCTAACTTGTAGGTTGGGTTGAGGAACGTTAGCGGAGCTTATCCGTAGGATAAACCCAACATTTTCTAGAGTTTTTTTGAGCTATTGTTGGGTTGCGCTGCCGCTTAACCCAACCTACTAAAATTAACATTTAAAAATTATGCAACCTGAAATCGAAAAAATTCTCGGCACTTTAGAACTCCTGACTCAACCATCCCTAACATTTGATTTACCCTATCACGAAGATGGAGGAAATTTTGTTCCTTTTGCGTGGGATGTCTCCGAATGGGGAAAATTTAATATCCGCAATCTTTGTCGTAGCAATGGTTGGCTACAAATTACAGATGCAGATGCCACAGTTAAGGATTGGCAAAACATGGAATATCTGAGATATTTTCCTGATTTTAATGTTAGTTTAGAACAGCAGAATTTCTGGAGAAATAAAATCGAATTGTTGTTTCAACTTCTTCAGAATAACTTGACAAAATTAGAGTCTTTTTTCTTGCGTTCTAAATTAAAGTCTTATTGCTGGCATTTTAAATCTTCAGATTATCGGACTATAGATTTACCTGGTATGATAATTGGCGAAACAAAAAATGGGGATTGGATTGGTATCTCTCACACTTTTTATAAGCTAACTGAAATTCCTCCAGAAATAATTTATCGTTCTGAGGAAATTGAAACTGAACCTGATATTTTGCTAGAGGAAAATACTCTAGATTTAATAGCAAAAATTCAGGCAGTAACTTCGGATTTAGGCACAATTCATTTGGCTGGAGATTTTGGTGGTGGTTATGATTATACTTATGACCATAAATTTGTTTTTACTGTTGCAAAAACTAAAGAATTAGTATTTGAAAAAATTATACAGGCTACCAAATGTCTTGAAATTAATCAGTTTTATAGTCTTTACCCAAACATGACTTATCTAGAAGAGGAATACTATAGTTGTTATGGATTAGACAAGAATGAACTTTCGAGTGAATTTGAAGATTTGTCTGAAAGATACAACATAATCAATCGCTTATTTCAGCAGATTTTTGACCAAACATTTATTTATAGATTTAGTTTTTGGATTCAAGAATATATCTATGTACTTGGTCAAACTCCGGGAAAAAATTTGGCTGGTCTTTATTTAGAGAGCGAGTTTA